>JBIRBD010000011.1:0-25576 GCA_044326465.1 Chthoniobacterales bacterium | reverse complement strand
TTTTTAAAAGCCCGTGGCATACCCAATGGGTACGTGAGGGCTTTTGAAAATTATTTTGAGGCTGAGCATATTGCGTTAATTTACCACGATCCATTGCCGTTTTTAGGTTAAGAATCATTGAAATGATACGATTCAGTCCCAAACAGGAGAGCTGGCAACGTCATCTTCCATAAAAGAGTGATTGATCCCTCGATATAAAGAATATCATGTTTAAAAGCACCTACGTAATGACGAGCAATGCTTTCTTTTTTTCGAAAAAATCCCCAGCTAATTTCATAATTCGAAGGCAGCGCTCCTCCACGATTCCAATCCGAAGCCATGAGCGCATAGAGCGTCTGCTCAAAAAATTGTGGATGATGAGCGCTTTGATCAAAGAGTGTTAATAGTTTTTCTGCAAGATCGAGTGCTATTGCGCGACGCGGCATCAGAAGAAGACCGCTATTAAAACGAGGCCAGAGCTTAACTCCAAGAACAGGCTCTATTTCATAACGGGGAGAAGAATATTTTTCTTTAGTATCTTCATTGTAAAAACATTCTTCACGAGCGCTATCAGCCCAGTCTAAAATCTCTTGAGGTCTACGAAAAAAAAGAACATCCGAATCAAGTAAGATAAACCTTTCACCTGGTACAAAAGCTGGAATATCAAAGAATTTTAAAAAAAGATTATGTCGTAAGCGATGAGCTGCACACCGTGGATATGCCGCTAAATAGTTTTTCATTTTCTCTTCTGATAGAGCACGTGAAATGAAATGAACGCCAGGTAATATTTTTGCTATAGAGCATCGAGTCTCCTCATCAATAGAACCATCTTCATGAATAAAAAGATCCCATCGTCGCTGGGTAAAAAATTCGAAACTGATCGCTGCAAGCAACCCTGCATGCCAGGTTTTTGAAGAAACCAACATGTGAACCGAAGGCGAATTGTCATTTGTATGCTGAGCAGCCGGCCTCCTCGAATACCGCATTATAGAGGAAGCGAGCGTATAACCCCACGAACTCAGCAAACGCCGTAGAAAAGCTCGAGCTCGAGTAATAAGTAATGAGCAATATAGACCACTTGCGTGCATTATCTTTTCTTTCGTGGGTTACCCACTAAGTAAACACTCACCCCAAAGGTCACTGCTCCGAAGAGTAGCGTGACAATCAGCGATAGCGTGTAGTCGGCCAGCACTCCATTCGTGCTTGATATCATGAAGGCATCCCGAATAACAGAAACACTATAGCTGACAGGATTAAGCAGCCCAACCCAATAGAGCCAACCGCTCCCAGCTGGCATCGGAAAAAGCGCACCTGACATCATCCAGAGCGGCATCAGAAAGATATTCATAATTGCATGAAAACCTTGGGTCGAATCCATCGGCCAAGCGACAAGAAACCCGAGACCAGTCATGCAAAATCCAACGAGAATAAAGGCTGGCAAAAGCAAGAGCGCCTGCATGCCTCCAATAGGAATTCCAGCAAATGGTGCCAGCACACAGAAAAGCATCGCTTGAAGCACGGCTAATGTTGTACCACCCAAAAACTTTCCGAGCGGAATTGCTGCTGGCGACAATGGTGCCACCAAAGCCCCTTGTAAAAAGCCTTCGCGACGATCTTCAATGACTGAGATCGTTGAAAAAATCGCTGTAAACAACATGATGAGCACAATCGTTCCTGGAAAAAAATAAGCGAGATAAGTGCTTCCCTCTGAGGCCGCTGAAGGGTTATGAAACGAAGGTCCAAAACCTGAACCAACAAGCAGCCAAAAAACCAATGGTGTTGCAAGCGCACCAATAATGCGGTTGCGTTGACGTAAAAAACGAATGACATCCCGCCACCAGAAGGCGCTAACAGGAGTCCAGAGAAGACGAGTTTGTTTCATAATAATAATAGGAGGTGGGAGATAGGAGATAGGAGTTTTTCCACAAAGTGAGAATTGGAAAAAACTGTTATTTTTTAGAAATAATTTAAAATTTAGTGAGCCATGATTTTTAAAAAAACTTTTTGAAGAGAAGCAGAAAACCTTTATTTTTTATTCGTCATGAGCATGCCTGCAATCTCCCATCTCCCATCTCCCATTTCCTATTTCCTATTTCCTATCTTCTACTTTTTCCTCTGCAAAAAATTTCCCCGTACGGGCAATGAAAACGTCCTCCAGCGTTGGGCGCGCAACGCGAAGCGCGGTGATCTGGCCTGGAAACTCTGCCGCAAGCTCCGCTGCTAGTGCGTAGGCTTGGGGATGCTCAATACGAATTTCTCCCTCTACAACATTGGCAATAATTTGATGTCGTTGATTGATTTCTTTTGCTAAGCGATCGACATCACTGGCAACAGAAAGACTTAATACATCACCGCGCAGGGCACTTATTAATTCACTCGGTGTTCCTAGTGCAATTAACTCCCCTGCACTCATGATACCGACCCGATCAGCCCGCGCAGCCTCTTCCATCATGTGCGTGGTGCAAAGTGCCGTCACCCCACGCTCTCTACGCAGCGTTTCTAAAGCAGCCCAGACATCAAGACGGGCAGAGGGATCAAGACCTGTTGAAGGCTCATCCAAAAGCAAAACCTCAGGATTAATAAGCAGGCATTTTGCAATCTCGGTTCGGCGTTGCAACCCACCGGAAAGGCTTTCAACATAATCGCCAAGACGTTCTGTAAGGTGCATGGCAGCTACGGCCTCGCTTAAACGGCTCTTGAGTTCTGCTCCTCTCAAACCATACAAGGCTCCTCCACAGAGAAGATTTTCGCGGACCGTGAGCTTCGGGTCAAGGCTAGGAGACTGAAAGACAACACCGATGCGGGCCCTCACCTCGGCAGCAGCTGTAACGACATTAAATCCAGCAATAGTAGCCTCACCTTCATCAGGCCTCATCAGCGTGCTTAAGATGCGAAAGAGCGTACTCTTTCCTCCGCCATTAGGACCTAGCATGCAGAAGAGCTCACCTGATTTAATTTCCAAATTGAGATGATTCAGCGCACGTCGCTCACCGTAGCTTTTACTGAGATTACAAACGCGAATAACAGAGTCGTTGTTCATGAGACAATAATGATAGAACGAGAATGAAAAGGAAAAAGGAAAAACAACAGAATATTCTACCTAAAAACGGTGATAGGAGTTCATAAATTAGCGTGTATGCTTGGTCTAAAATGATTTTTAGGTTAATGGCTATTGGGCCACCGCCGGTCCACGAGCCATCATCAACAACAGGACGGTGGTTGTTAAAGCGATCGCAAAAATAAGAATTCCAAGAGCGATCCAAGCGCGAGATTGTTTAGAAAAGGTCATCGTGAGAAAAAAAGTAGGATTCCTAAGATAAGTGGCAGATAAATAATCGAAGCAAAGAAAAGACATCGTGCATTTTTGCGTGTCCGATTTTTGACAAAGAGGAGAGCGGTGGCAGCAAAAGCTGCGCCTAAGATAAAGGCAGCGATAAAATAAAATGGTGATGCCATTCCAATGAGTGCTGGCAAAAGAGAGACAGCCAGCAACCCGAGTGCATAAAGCAATGCCTGCCGTGATGTCATCAATCCATCAGGGTCATCAACACTTAGCATATGAAAACCTGCAGCAGCATAATCTTCACGATAGAGCCAAGCGATTGCAAGGAAGTGAGGCATCTGCCAAAACCAAAGAATAAAAAAAAGAACGCAGCCGCCGAGGCCGATATCATCAGTCGCTGCCGTCCATCCAATCAGTGGAGGCAGAGCGCCAGGAATGGCTCCAATCAACGTATTCAACGTCGCACGGCGTTTCATCGGCGTATAAAAAAGAACATAAATAGCGACTGTTGCAACAGCCAAAAAAGCAGAGAGCAGATTGACGAAGATAAATAAACATGCAGTTCCAATAATCACGCAGAGTAATCCAAAAAGAAGAGCATCCGAGGGATGAAGGCGCTTGGCAGGCAAAGGACGATCACAAGTTCTTTTCATCAGTCCATCTAAATGACGCTCCCACCATTGATTGAGTGCAGAAGCACCACAGGCGCTGAGCGCTGTTCCCAGCAGAGTCATCGAAAGGAGTAAATAATTCATGGGACCACCCCATCCCAAAAGAAATCCAACCAACGTTGTGATAAGCACAAGTAGGGAGAGACGTACTTTCACAAGCTCCATGAAGTCCGTCCTGATGCTGTGAGCCGGAACTGCTGTTTGTATTTCAATGGGAGCAGTAGTCATGGAGTGATCGAAAATGGATGATTTAAACCGCAAAATACGCAAAAATACACTGAAAAATAGATGTTAATTTTAGTACCTCTTCACATCTGAATACCTGTCAGAAAGTTTATGTGTTGATCACTCGAATTAAAAGATACGACAATTTTTGCTATTATTAACTTTTTAAACTTCTATTTTTAGCGTATTTTGTGGAATTAAAAATTCCCCTGCTTTTCTTTTTCTTCCGCGCAACTAAACAGCCGAAAAGTGAATAATATTGATCCTGCAAGTGCAATGGAGCCAAGCGCCATGTGAGCTGTTGCGACATCGGCAGCTTTGTTTGACCAGATGGTCCAGGCACCGAGTGTGATTTGAAACAGGAGCAATAAGCACCAGTATAGAGACCATCTATAGGCCCAATGTTTTAAAGGTAAAAATTCACGACTTCGAATGAGCAAAAGAACAACTATTCCAAAAAGTAATATGGCGCCACCTCGATGAATCATTTGAAGTACAATTTGAAACGACGTTGTTGCCATCATCATGTGCGTGAGACGGTCGGTATTAATAGCTGCAAGTGCCGATGTGGAAATGTTAGGAAAAAAATGACCGTAGGCCGTTGGAAAATCAGGAATGGAAAGTCCCGTATGCGCATGACGCATGATAGCAGCGACGATGAGTTGAAAATAAGCGAGAACAACTCCTGCAAGTGCAAGCCATCGAAGCTTAGCCGCAGAAGAATCATTAAACCAGTGTTCAGAAATAAAAGCCGGGCTAGTTACGACAGAAAAAATAACGAGCAGGGAAAAAAAAGATTGAGCCAAGATGGCATGAAAAATTCCAATTTCATCTTTATAAAGAGTAACGCGAAGGCCACCAAGAAGTCCTTGTATAACAACAGCAATCACGGCTGCTAAGGCCAAAAAGCGTACCCAGCGACGTGGTTCAAAATACAGGGTCAGCAATCCAATGAAAAAAGTGATGAGTCCAATGGCAGAGGCTAACAAGCGATGTGTATGTTCATAAAAAATTCCTCCGACCCAACGCGAGATTGGGAAAAGAAACATATTATAACCATAGGTCGTCGGCCAATCCGGAACGGACAAGCCAACGCCTTTGGAGGTGACAAGGCCTCCGCTACAAACCAAAAGAAACGTCAGCAGCGTGGTGATGATGGCCACGACATGCAAGGCCTTCCTTGGAAAATGATAAATACCAACGGCATGTTGCATAATGAAAATTTTAACCGCTAAAAGGCGCTAAAATAAAAGAATTCAAAGATTCGCTGAAGTCAGTTGCAGACTACAGAATTTTTTCCTATAGAGGAGCAGTTTGGCTACAGAAATTTTAAAATTTTTTGCGATATTTTGCGCTTAAATCAACTCCTGTTTTAGTGCACTTCCAAGTGCACGTTCGCTGGAGCTTTCTGATTTTGCGGTAAGTAATCTTGCTCCATTCCTGGAACGCTATATTCATAAGGACCATGATATACCGTTGGTATAACGTCAAAATTTCCATGTCCTGGAGGCGATGAGAGTGTCCATTCTAGGGTATTGGCATGCCATGGATTGCTCGTTGCTTTTGGACCATATTTTAAACTGTAAATAATGTTAGCAAGAAAAAGCATCGTTGATATACCGAGTCCAAAAGCACCAATAGTCGAAATCACATTCAGTGGTTGCAACTGGCGCAGATGTTCGTAAATAGTTGGGTCAGAGATACGACGCATCATTCCACCAAGCCCCAGGTTGTGCATTGGGAAAAAAGTGAGATTAAAAAAGAAGAAGGTTGTCACAAAATGAATCATGCCGAGGGTTGGATTCATCATGCGGCCAAATATTTTTGGAAACCAAAAATAGACCGCCGCAAAAATGGCAAAGAGAGATCCTCCGAAAAGCACATAGTGAAAATGAGCCACGATAAAATAAGTATTATGAACAAAAAGATCTCCTGGCGTGGAAGCCATAAAAATACCGCTAAGGCCACCTATCACAAACATTGAAACAAAGGCAAGAGCGCAACACATCGGAACAGTATATTCAATCGAGCTTTTCCAAATAGTACCAAGCCAATTGAAAGTTTTAATCGCTGATGGAACAGCAATGACCATCGTCGAAACACCAAACATGGCACTTAATGTCAGGCTCATGCCGCTGACAAACATATGATGTCCCCAGACTATAAAACCAAGAAAACCAATTCCACCCATAGCATAGACCATTGCTTTATAACCAAAAATAGGTTTGCGTGCAAAAACTGGTATGATTTCTGAGACAAGTCCCATAGAAGGGAGAATCATAATGTAAACCTCGGGATGTCCAAAAAACCAAAAGAGATGTTGCCAAAGAAGTGGCTGGCCACCGCCTGCAGGGCTATAAAAACTTGTTCCAAAATTAAGATCAAAAAAGAGCATAATTGCTGCTGCTGCAATAACAGGAACTCCAAAAAGCAACAGTATCGAAGTAATAAATAATGACCAAACTGTTAGTGGAAGACGAAACATTGTCATTCCAGGAGCACGCATCGTGATAACAGTAGTAATGTAATTAGTTGCTCCAGCAAGAGAAGATACTCCAGTAACAAGAATAGCTGCACCCCATAAACTTTGACCTATTTGAGTTTGGTTGTATGCAGCTACACTGCTGAGTGGAGCATAAGCAGTCCAACCGGTATTAGCACCTCCTCCAGGCGCAAAAAATGTTGCTAAAATTAAAATTCCAGAGAGAGCAAAAAGCCAATAACTTATTTCATTGAGAAGAGGAAAAGCCATATCCCGTGCGCCAATTTGAAGAGGAATTAGATAATTGCCAGCGGCACTGATAACAATCGGCATGACGACAAAAAAGACCATAATAGTCGCATGCATTGTGACAAGCATGTTAAATCCACCTGGAATAATGGCACCATCATCGCTTACCAGAGAGCGAGGAAGAAATTGACCAATAAGAGGAATGGGGTGATTAGGAAATCCTAATTGAAAACGAATACCTAGCGCCAATGCTCCACCAATTAAAAGAAAAAAGAGAGCAGTCCAAAGATATTGAAGTCCGATCATTTTGTGATCGTAAGACCAAAGATAATGTAAAATTCCGTGTTTCTTGTGCGCATGATGGCCGTGATCTGTAGAGCACGCATCAGTCTGAGTAGCTGTTTCTAAGGCGACTGTATTCATGATGAAATCAAAGAGTTGAAATGTTGAAAAGTTGAAGCCTCTATCGAGGTTGGTGGGATGGTGAAGTGCTAAGAGATTTTTTTAAAAACTTAAAAGGAATGTTTATTTGAAAAGTAGGATTAGGAAATGTTTATTTAAAAAAGATTGTTTCGATTTGCAGCGTCTTTTCAACATTTCAACCCTTCAACAGCCGCAGTAGCGGCTATTCAACCCCTCAACTTTTCTAGATATTCGGCTTTTTAATTTTTTCCGCATACCATTTGTCATATTCTTCTTGGCTGAGGATGCGGATCGGAGCTTTCATGTTGTAATGGCCTTTGCCGCAGAGTTGGCTACAAGCGAGTTGAAAGTTTCCTATGCGAATAGGACGGAACCAAACCCAGGCAATAGTTCGACCTGGGACAGCATCTTGATAAAGGCGAAACTCAGGGACATAAAATGCATGAATGACATCGCGTGAGCGGAGGAAGATATGAATAGGCCTACCCACTGGTGCAACAAGTTCTGTCGAAGTGAAATCTTCTTTGGCATGTGGGTCAGTAAAATCAATGCCAAATTTGTTTTCTGGTGAAATATTTTTTACATCGGATCGCGCCAAGATACCACTTGGTCCTGGATAGCGCATATCCCATGCAAACTGATAACCGGTCACTTCAATATTAATGGCACCAGCTGGTGCTGGACAATGGATGTTATACCAAACTCGATTTCCGTAAATAGCAAGACCAAGAAAAATCAATGTAGGCAAGGTTGTCCAAATAATTTCCAGTGCATTATTTCCATGGCTGTAGACGGCTTTAACACCAAGACGGCGGCGATATTTGATCAGATAGTAAACGTAGATCGACTGTGTTGCAAAAAAGACAACGAGGGTCAACCAAAAAATTATATTGATGATATGATCGATTCCAATACCACAGTCACTGGCATTAACGGGCATTCCATAAATATTTCCAGAGCGAACTTCAGCCATCAGCATAGACGGCAGCGTCATTAAAAAACCGAGAGTGAATACAAAAGCTAAATTCTTTTTAGTGAATCTTGTGAACATAAAATTATTTTGCTGGAGCTGGAGCAGCCGCGGCAGGAGCATCAGTGCACATTTCGCGAGGAATTGCTTTTAATTCAGGCAATGTCCAGGCCTCCGTGAGTGGCTTTGTTGAGGTGCGAACTTTAGCAACAAATTCAGGCGTAATCGGAGGTGCGGTATTTCCCCATGAGGAACGAATGTAAGTAAGGACTCCAGCAATTTGTTGATCGCTCAATTGATTCCATGCAGTCATCGCATTGTTAAATGGCAGGCCTTTGACAGTGATAGGTCCTTGCAAACCATAGAGGATCTGTTTAACAAGATGGTTATCACCATGCCAATCTTGAGAAAGAACCCATTCTGTATCGACAAGCGATGGAAATTGTCCAGAAATGCCTAGACCTGTTTCTTGATGGCAGACTACGCAGGTTTGTGTAAAAACTTTTTTTCCGATGACTTTTAAATCAATCGGAGCCGCAGCTGCTGCAGCACCGCCGCCGCTCCAAGAAACGACATCTGCATTAAAAACATTCGCATTAAATCCGCCACTGTTATAAGCCAAATACATGCCAGCCCAAAAAAGAAGACCCATAGAAAGTGCTGCTAACCAAAAAGGAACCGGACGGAAAAATTTCTCAGCTGTCGTTGAAGCTATAGCGTGGCTCTCTTCTGTTGCATGGTCTGTTGTCGGGCATGAATACTGGAGTTCCACGAGATCTCTCTCTGGCTGCAGTTCGTCGGATGAATGTTGGTTGTTAGAGTTGTTCACGAATGAAAGTTAACAAGGATGGAAAAGAAATGAAAAAACTTATGCTATTCGTTGCTTTTTACAGGTGGAACCTCTGGAAGCATGTAATCATGTTTTAGAGAAAGTAAGTAGGCGACAAGATTTTTGGCATCTTCTGTTGGAACGACTTCATAACCTTTTTGAGGCGCATGTGAGCCATAAAGGCTGATGGCGTCTAGCGAAGGTTCGCCTTCGATTTTCTGAAGTTTAAACAAATAACGATAGGATGGCATCGTCGAGTCTTCAACAAGGCAAGTAGGCTCGTAGAGATGTTCATAATGCCAAGGTGCAGAAGGAAGGCGCAGTCCAACATTGCTAAGATCAGGACCAAGACGTTGTGTTCCAAGAAAAGCGGTGCGATCGCGAAGATAATCACGCGCGACCGATGAGCGTTTTGCCCACTTGCGATCAATATCAGAGCTTGTCACGCTTGTTTGACGAATTTGTTGGCTATGGCAATAAACGCAACCGCTCATCGCATAAACCTGCGCCCCTAAAACGGCACGACCACTATAAAAAGGCGGAAGGCTACCATCGCTATCAACGAATGGTTTCATGCGACCGAGCTGCAAATAAGGATAAGCAACGAAGCCAAGCCATCCCACAAAAAAGAGGAATGCGATGCCTGAAAAAATAGATGGAAGATTACGATTCATGCGATTTATGCAATTTTTACCTCAAGGGAAGCTTGTTTTAACGTTGGATTTTTAATTTGCCATAGCATCCAAGAAAAAAGAAATCCAAAACCAGCATTAGCTGCGAGAAGCAGCATCCAAGCCAAGCTGACGAGCCAATGCCATGGCACACTATAGGAAATGATATTGGTAAAAGAGATGGCAGAATCTTCAAAAGCGATTCCTTCGATCAGTCCACCAAGTGTCGTAGAAATGGCCATCGTGGCAATACCAACAAGCGTAAGCCAAAAATGAGCTTTAATGAGACAGGTTGAAGGCCATTTTAATTCTAATAAACGAGGAGCAATGTAGTAAATAGCAGCGAACATGACCATGCTAAAAAAACCTAACAAAGACAGCATGTTCATACCTATGGTGTAATCAGTAAAATGAAAGACCGCATTCACTGATGGAATGGCGTAGAGAAGGGCATGCAGATTAAAAATAATATAGAAAACCACGCCGGCAAAAACAAAACGAAGCGTAGGACTAGGAACAATCGTCGAATAATTCCCAGACATGGTCAGGTGATAATTTAAAATAGTAGCAACAACAGGAATAATCATAAGGAAAGAAGCGACGACGCTTGCACTTCCCATCCATGCTGGAATTGGGCCACCTAGAAGAGTGGTCATCGCCGTCCAACTTGCAAAAAGAAGGAAAGGCCAAAATCCAAGAAGATTTAAATAGTGACTAGCAATGAAACGACCAAGAACTCTAGGAATAAGATAATAAGAGGTTCCGAGAGCCACTAAAGGCAACCAGAGAGTCATGAGGTTCGATGCATACCAGGCATGAACAGGACCTTGTGCAGAACCTTGAAGGTGTCCCCATGTTAAGAACATATTTGCCGTGGCGTAGAGCCAAGGAAATGTGCAGAGTGCCGCGAGAAAATACCACTGCGAAACATAGAGCGCACGGATCTTTCGATTTCGTAACACCATGACCATCCAAATACTCATCAGTAAAAACGAGACAAAGAGAATAAACGAAGCCCAATTAGGATATTCGAGCCATTCCACCGAAGTACTATAACCAGACAAGACCGCCAGTGAGCCAAAGAAAACTCCAAGATTCCACAAGAGGATCGCGGGAGCCAGGATTTTTGTGCATGGTATAGAAGTTGCACTTAGGCGTGCTATTATCCATAAGATTGCGCCGAGGGCAGCGGGAATAGCCCAGCCATAAACGAGAAGATCGCAAGCAACAGGAAATAAACGTCCGTAGGTTAAAAAAGCAGGGCCATCGAGGAGCGATGGAAGGACTAGCTTCAATGAACAAATAAGCCCTAGCAATGATGCGAGGATCAACCAAAAAACTGCTGTTCCAAAAAATAATAAAACAGGGATACGAAGTCGCATGTCAATCATTCTAAGCGTCTCCACGTCAAGAGTTATTGGTCGCACAATTCCTGCTAGACAATGAGATACATTCTCATCGCAAGGTTCACAATGACAATTTTGATTTGGCATAGAGGATTCGTGGCTCATCTTAATTTTTAGCAGCTGGAGAAATTGATGTGGCTAGTGCTGAAACCGAGGCTGCAGCTGGAGTGGCTGGCATTCCCGCAGGAGTTGGAAGAAGATCGATTGGTGCAATCGGAGAAGCGGCATGTGGCTTGATGGCGTTGAGTGTGGGCACTTCAAGCTCCATAGCACGAGTAATGGGGACATGCAAAATACCGTGTGATTGCTTGATCCATCCATAGCTCCCAAGAAGTTCTGTGTTGACTTTTTGTAAATCGGATAAATTTTTGGTACGGAGCAAGGCACGCTCAGCATCTTCCTCGAGCGGCTCAGGATTCCATCGCAACATGACAATCACCGCGCAAAGAAAGAGTACTAACATTCCGAGCGTCGTCCAAAAACGAGCGCAAGAACAACGAGGTTTGCAAGTGAGAGTTTGAGAAGTTGTCATTTTTTAGACAGCAATATTAATAGAATCTTTTAAACGTGGGTCGCGCAAGGGCCAGAGAGGAACATCGCCGAGGCGTTTGAGAAAAACAGCAGCCAATGTACATCCGATGGTGATGATTGCAAGAAAATCAAGAAGGCTTGGACGAAAACCTGCAGGATGCATCATCGGAAGAATTATAATATAAATATCGAGCATATGCATCAATAAAATCCAACAAGCAACGCCGCAGAGATAAGCGGGGCGACGCTTGGTGTTGCGGAAAAGAAGAAGAATGAAAGGAACGAGAAAGTGACCAAGTACGAGAATAATATTCATCGTGCACCAGCTCTCCGTATTACGTCGCACAAAATAAATCGTCTCCTCTGGAATATTGGCGTACCAAATAAGCATGTATTGATCAAAACCGATGTAGGCCCAGAAAACCGTGAACGCTGTCATGAGTTGTCCCATCAGCGCATAATGACGGTCTGAAACAATGCCTCCAAGATAGCCTGCGGAGCGAAGCGCCGTAATAATGAGCAAAATCACGCAAAGAGAACTCAACGCTGATCCTGCAAAAATATAAACGCCCCACATGGTCGAAACCCATTTAAAATCAAGTCCCATGAGCCAATCCACGGCAGCAAATGTTAAGCAGACGCCAAAGAAAGGAAGGCTTGCAAACGTGAGCTTTCGAGCGATGACGGTATATTTAGCATCGCCACTTTTATCTTGAGCCACCGAAAGTTTGCGAAACCAGAGGGAAACGATCGAAAAAAAGAGAAAATAAAATGCTGCTCTCATCCAGAAAAAAGGAAGGTTTAAATAGGCTGATTTTTCTGAAAGTAAAATGCTGCTACCATGCGGAAGCGCCATCCAAGGCCAAAGGATCGGTGCCACAAAAATAAGCGGAATAAAAAAGAGCGCGAGCACAGGGAAAAGACTGGCAATGTTTTCCATCTGGCGACGTATGCCGACACTCCATTGTACATCGATGCCATGATGCACAAGAATCCAAAACAGACTTCCAATGCCAATCGTTAAAAAAAACATAAAAGCAAAGAGCCATGAAAAAGCAAATTGCCGCGGATTAAAAAATCCAAGTCCCAGCGAGGCAATAAGGCCTATCACGGCAATGGAAGCGAGGCCAACGAAACGAGCGCCGACATGTTTGTAGTCGAAAATTTCGGGGCTTTTTTGTGAAGGTGATGTTGGCGAAGAGCTCATGGAATGGCTTAGTGTTCAGCTGTAGAAGCTGCCGAAGAATTTGTTGAAGTAGCTGCAGGCATCGAAGCCTTAGCGAAGATCGCTTGCTGATCCGCTGGTAGATCAGTCATCGTTGCATTTTGAGAGCGTTCTAAGGCGCGAATGTAACAAATGATAGCCCAACGATCGGGCACTTGAATATTCGAGCCATAGCCCATCATTGTATTTTTACCCCATGTAATCGTATTAAAAATTTCTCCATCAGCCATGTCACGAATCCGCTGAATATGAAAATTAACAATGCTGTTAAGGCCATACTTTGAAGCGATGCCATTACCTAAGCCCGTAGCACCATGACAGACGGCACAATTAATATTATAGCGCTGACGTCCACGTTCCATTGTAGCGGCCGTAACTTCAAAAGGAATGCCGGTGCCCCATTGATTGCCCATGCGGCCTGTTGAGACGTAATCATGGGAAGCGGTGAATTGAATATTTTTATAGGGGCTTAAATCAATAGTAGCAGGTTCATTTTCAGTGTTGTTTGTTTTTTCCTGTGGCATGGCATAGCCCATAGGCACCGTTCCCTCTGCATGGGGACGAGCAGAGCGGTTGTCAGAATAAAAGGTACTTTCAGATTGTTCTTTGTACTTAGGCTGGCGGACCATATCTGGGAAAATTTCTAGTGGAGGTCGCTTCGATTTCCAGCCACGCAATCCCGTCATCGAAACGATGAGCAGAACCAAAAGTGTGAATCCGATGAAAAAGTATCGTAACATAAAGCAGGTAACAGGCTACAGGCTGCAGGGTACAGGTAAGAAGCTGACATCAACTTCGCTGATAGGTGACAGGCTATAGATCAAAGAGTGCATAGTGTAAGATTTTTTGAGTAAAATAAAATTTAAAAAATATTTTTGTTGAAATTGTTTTTCTCGTATCGAAATAAAGGTAATTGCGAAATTTAAAAATTTCTCGCTTTGGTCTATAGTTTACAAACCTGTTTTTATTCTCCTCTAATCGCTGTAATATGAGTTCCGCCAATGGAGTTTAATAATTCAGATGTTGAATCAACAGAAAAATTTTCATCATTTGCTTCAATTGCCAGAAAAAATTTATCTTCCGTTACTTTTTTAAAACGATCCCAGTTAAAAGTCGGATGATTCCAACGAGGAAGGCCGTTGAGAGCCAACATGCCAAAGGTTGCTGTAAGGGCAGAGAAAAGAATCGTCAGCTCAAACATAATTGGAAAAAATGCAGGGATCGTCATGATATTGGTTGGCTTTCCAGCAACGACAAGTGGATAGAGAAAACTTGAAGCGCCAAATTCAATAAAGACTGCCAAGAAAAATCCCGTTAAGCCGCCAATAAAAACAAGGGCACTAAGCCATGACTTAGTAAGACCCATCGCCTCATCCATCCCATGAATGGGGAATGGAGAATAGACATCCCAGTGTTTGTAGCCAGCATCACGAACGCATTCGGCAGCGTGGTAGAGATCGCGTGCACTCTGGAATTCTGCGCCAACGGCAAACAACGGTTCATCTGTAGGGCCAACAGTGGCAAGCTGTCGAGACTCTAGGCTAGAGGCTGAAGGCTGAGAAAGTTTCATAGGGATGATAAAATCTAAAAAAAAAATTCTATTTAAAATAGTTGTCTAATGTTGGAAGACTCGTTGTCCATTACTTGTTATCTTCATAATGTGGATCAGCTTCTGGTAAAACGGCTTTAACTTCGAACATGCAAATCATCGGTAAAAAGCGAACAAAAAGCAGGAAGAGTGTTGCAAAAAGACCGAATGTTCCGACGAATGTAAAAATATCAACCCAGGTTGGGTGGAACAATCCCCACGATGAAGGAAGAAAGTCGCGAGCTAAGGTTGTTGCAATAATAACAAAACGCTCAAACCACATGCCTGCATTGACGAACATACAAATGACAAAGACTACAAAAACATTCGAGCGGCACCATTTGAACCAAAAAACTTGAGGCGAAACTACGTTGCAAAACATCATGCAAGCATAAGCCCACCAATAAGGACCAAAGGCGCGATACCAAAAGGCTGCGCGTTCGTAAGGATTGGCTCCATACCATGCCATGAACAACTCCATTAAATAAGCGTAGCCTACAATGGAACCGGTCAATAAAATGACTTTGCACATTTTATCAATGTGACCTGGAGTGATCATATCGTGGAGCTGGGGATAAATCGCACGTGCTGGAAGCATGATGGTGAGGACCATGGCAAAACCTCCAAAAATCGCACCAGCTACAAAGTAAGGTGGAAAGATAGTTGCATGCCAGCCAGGAATAACCGATGTTGCAAAGTCAAAGGAAACAACACTATGCACCGAAAGAACGAGAGGAGTGGAAAGGCCCGCTAGCAACAAGTAGGCCATTTCATAATGACGCCACTGACGATTAGCGCCACGCCATCCGAGAGCCAAAATCCCGTAACAGAATTTTTTAATTTTCGTGGTACAGCGATCGCGAACCGTTGCAAGATCAGGAATTAGGCCGGTGTACCAAAAAAGAATCGAAACGGTAAAATAAGTAGAGACCGCAAAAACGTCCCAGAGAAGTGGGCTGCGGAAATTTTGCCAAATCGCATTTGCGTTAGGGATAGGCGCTAAGAAGTAAGCTTTCCAAACACGACCAACGTGAAACAAGGGATAGAGACCTGCACAGACAACGGCAAACAGCGTCATCGCTTCGGCGGCGCGATTAATTGAAGTCCGCCATTTCTGACGGGTTAAAAAAAGGATTGCAGAAATCAACGTGCCTGCATGACCTATACCAATCCAGAAAACGAAATTAGTAATATCCCAAGCCCAAGCAACCGGACTGTTGTTCCCCCAAACGCCAACCCCAGTAAAGACAAGGTAGCAGAGTAAGAGCGGTGTCAAAAGAGCAATCGGTGCTGTGATGCTAATGGAGATGTACCACCAAAGCGGTGTTTTTGATTCAACAATCGTGCTGACGTAAGCGCTAATCCAGGCCATGGTCCGCTGGTTGAGTACAAGAGGAGGTCTGTCAATCTGGCGTTCAGCGTCAGAAATAATGGGCATTTCGGAAGTCATGAAAAATTAGCAAAGATGAAAAAATGGAAGAATAGCCGCAAGGAACACAGAGAGAGACAAAGAAAAACTATTTATTAGCAGGTTAAAATTTTAAATTATAAGTACATTAATAATGTTGATTTTTGGTCTATTACAGAGGCTTTAAAAAATAAAAAATCTTTCTGCTTCTTTGAGTTCCTTGTGACTATTCCTTGTTAGCATTGACAGGAGCGTCGATGCCATGGGCATCAAAATGTGTAGGCCCAATATCAGCATGCTCGACAGCACTGTGGTGATCAGGAATTCCATTGGCAAGACCCACACGATGAGCGTCCGGCATTTTTGGATTAGGATTTTTGATGCGAGCTAAGTAGGTAACGCGAGGACGTGTGTTTAAGTATTTCAACATCGTATAATCGCGAGGACTTTCTTTGCGGCGCGAAACGTGACTGTCTGGGTCAGCGATGTTTCCAAAGACAATGGACTCCGATGGGCAGGCTTGTTGACAGGCTGTCTTAAAGGCTGCAAGCGGGGTTTTATGAGAATCGCTAGCGCCAGCTTTAACCAGGCGGCCAATTTTTGCTTCTTCAATACGCTGCAAACAGAAGGTGCATTTTTCCATGACGCCACGCATGCGAACGGTAACGTTAGGATTTTTGGACATCTTGAGACTATCAGCCATTCCTTTTGGTGCGAGTGGACCGTAATAAAGCTCATCGATGGGTCGCTGATTATAATCAAAGAAATTAAAGCGACGGACTTTCCAAGGACAGTTGTTTGCACAATAGCGCGTGCCAAGACAGCGATTGTAAGCCATTAAATTGAGACCATCTTCGCTATGCACTGTTGCGTTGACGGGGCAGACTGTTTCGCAAGGGGCATTATCACACTGTTGGCACATGATCGCCTGTGGAATCATCTCGGGATTTTCATCCGAATTATCAGGGCTTGCAAACCAACGATCGATACGAATCCAAGCCATATCGCGGCCGCGACGGACTTGATCTTTTCCAACGACAGGAACATTATTCTCAGCCTGGCAAGCCAGGAGACAAGCGCTGCAGCCGATACAGGTATTGAGGTCAATCGACATGCCCCATTGTTCAAGTGCCGTGAATGGTGGGCGTGTAGTGAGTTCAATAGTCGGCGGAATGTGACTATCCATGCCGATTTTTTTGGCAAAATCAGGATGCTCTTGGTAGCGCTCTTGTGTTCCTTCCCTCACCAAACCACGGCCTTCCATGTTGTGATGTTCTTGCGTTTGTGCAAAAACATATTTCTTCTCGCTAAGCTTTTCTACAGTAACTCCAGCGGCGTAGCGTGGAGAGTTAATCAAACGGAGTGGATAAATATTAAATCCAACGTGATTGATGATGTGAGAAATTTTTTCGCGACCATAGCCCACGGAAGCACTCACAGAACCATCCGCATGGCCAGGCGCAATCATTGCTGCGATTTGAAGAGAACGCGCTCCTTCACTGATGCGAACTTTGTCGCCATCGGTAATGCCAAGGCGTTTTGCATCTGCTGGGCTAAAGAGCGCAGCATTATCCCAGGTTAATTTTGTGACAAAATCAGGCGTCTCTTGAAGCCAAGAATTTCCTGCATAACGACCATCACCGACACTGGAGCTAGAAAGAAAGACAAATTCGAAGTCACCAGAGCCTGATGGTATCGGTTTGTAGGAAGCGATGGCTGCCTGAGCAGCAGCTGCATTCCATGATGGGTTAACAATAGGGCATGCTGAACTTGCTAAAAATCCATTATGTAAATAAGTGTTCCAAGCATCATCAGAATTGTCTTTTGAGAGCGTTGCAAATGTCTCGCGAACCAAAGCAGGTCCTTCTGGTTTTGTTTTTCCAGCAAGAGTATTTAAAATTTCAATTTCTGACAGTCCATTCCAAAGCGGCATCACCATTGGTTGGATTGAGCAGAGCGTTCCATCTTGACTGCGCGCATCCCCCCATTGTTCAAGGTAATGAGCAGCAGGAACATGCCAATGGCAAGTTTTGCTGGTCTCGTCTGCAGCAAGCGAGAGATGGAGTGTATCGGGAACAGAGGCGATTAATTTTGCTAAATCAAAGTCTGCCGGTGCTGTATAAACAGGATTTGTTTGGAAAATGAAAAGCTGTTTGACTTGGCCTGCTTTAATCGCAGTAGCGAGGTCAGCCAAAGAAGAGGATGGATTGACTCCTGTGGCAACAGCATTAATTGTTGAACCAAAATTTCCAAGAGCCTGATTAATTCCCAAAACCAAGAGTTGCACGGCCACAGGTTGCTCGGGGCCAGTGATAACAATGCTCTTACCTTCTGCTGAAATTGATTCTTGAGATTCCTTCCCTTGCGCAGAAGGGCTTTGAATAAGATGGTGCTCACGATGAGTTGTTGAAGCAATGAGATCATCTGCAATTGCTGTTATTTCCTTATTCCAAGAAGTGGTGTCCGAGGTTTTTTGAAAAGCTGTTGCTAATGATTGCAAGGAAGCATTACCTATTTTTGAAGCAATTTGAAGTGCGAGTGCGGCTGTAAAATCTCCAATCTGGCTGGCTTTGACACGAAGGCGATGATCAGCCATACCTCCCGTAAGACTGTAATTATTTTCAATCGCGTAGAGGCGATTCATTGCTTTGTCAGGATTGCGTCGCTCGTAAAATCCTTTGGTAAATCCAATGCCTGTTTCTGCTGGATTTAAGAAATCACTATCGAGTGCAATAATGACATCAGCTTTATTAAAGTCATAAACAGGACGTAGGCCAGTTCCTAAGGCTAGGTCACAAGCCTGCTCAAACGTCTCATTGGAGAGTGCCTCATATTCCACCCAGCGGATTTTTGGAAATTCTTTGGTTAGCTCTCCTTTTAATCGATCACGCGTAGGGGAGCCTGCGCGTTCCACGATGAATGCTAAACCATCTCCAGCAGTAGTTGTGGCAGTCTCGCGTATGTTTGCAAGGTAGGCATCAAGCGCAGCATGTTTTACTTCTTTACCATCGAGTGTAATGGTCTTGGAGCGGTACGGATTATAGAGATCTAAAATGGAAGCTTGCGCAAAAGTATCTGTGGCTCCGTTGCTGATCGGATGGAGAGGATTCCCTTCCATCTTCGTAGGACGGCCATCTGAGGTCGTTGCAATGAGAGGAATTGCACTGCCTGTACCTGTTGGTGAGGGCATCGTTGTTGCATAGTAAAGAAATTTTCCAGGGATGGCCCACTCCGCTGAGCGGGTGAATGGAACCAGGTAAGCCTCAGGACGGCGACAAGCGGATAACCCAATACCAGCGAGCGCAGCACTTGCTCCGGTCAGGCGTAAGAAATCACGACGGGAGAGACCATTTGTTTCGCTATTTGCATCACCACGATCAGCACCTGGTGAAAACTCGCGTTGTAGCTGTTCTGCGAATTCAGGAGTATTTGTGCGCTCACCACCATTGCGCCAGAGCGTTGGCTTCTCATCACGAGCTGGGTGTTGGAAAATACGTTTCATAATATCGCTTCGCGATAGTTTAAGTGATTAGTTGAAGTTGAAATTTCGACTTTTAAATTTTGTTTTTCTTTCTTACTTAAACTTCCAACTTCAACTGCTGCGTAGTAGTTAGGCACCAGTGCAACGCAGCTCTTCGCAGCTTCAGCGGAGTTTAAAAATAGATTCATCGATGGCATCCTCCACAGGTGACCGGCGGATTCACATTCCAGTCTTGTTTAAATTTCATGCCAATTTCTTGTTGCTTCTGGAACGATTGAGGATGCCAGTCTAAATTGAAAACTTCTTCCGGTGGACGCAAGAAATTTTCGGGAGCTCGATGGCATTGTAAGCACCAAGCCATGCTCAGCGGCTTGGCTTCATAGACAACCGACATTTCATCGATTGCGCCGTGACAACTGTAACAGCTGACACCCCGGTTCACATGGACAGCATGATTGAAATACGCATAGTCAGGAAGCTTGTGAATACGAACCCATGGAATTGGTTGGCCTGTTTTCCAGCTCTCTTGAACAGGTGCTAGGCGAGGGCTATCTGACTTAATTTTTCCTTGACCATGACAATTAATGCAGGTCTGTGTATTAGGAATATTCGAATGCCCTGCAACTTCAACAAAACTATGGCAGTAGCGGCAGTCCATACCTAGCTGCTTGACATGGATTGCATGTGAAAAAGGAATTGGCTGATCTGGCTGATAGCCGACACGTGTATACTTCGGCGTGAAATAATACCAAATTCCACTAGACAATGCAGTGCCAATCACTGCTAGGCAGACAAGCAGCTTCAACGGTAATAAATTGGTCCAGCGTGGAAAAAAATTAGACATTACGTGGTAAAGAAGTAATGAGCGATGAGTAGTGAGTGTCTGATTGTTGTGAAGAAATCCTTAAAAAGGCGCCAGACGATTCTATAAGGAAGGCGTCCAAAAGCAATGATTTTTTGAGAAGAAAACGAGGGAGGCGCAAATGAATTCATAGGCAGAGACCTCCACAGGGCTATTTTCACTGTGCAATGGAAAGTGATGGCAGTCCTTCTATTCTATCACCAGCGAGTACACCATGCTCTGCAAACCAGCCGCGCGTCACTTCTAGCGCGTAGACAATCGTCTCGGAACTGCTTGGGATCGAATTGATGCTCATCGACTTGAGATCATGAATTTCAAAAATACGACCATCATTTTTAATATAAGCAATAGTGAGTAATAGCAAAGTATCCTTCATCCAAAAAGTGACACGCTGCGGTTTTGGAAAAACAAACAACATCCCTTGATCAGGTTTTAGCATTGTTCGAAACATGAGTCCTTGCGCGCGCGAAGTCTCATCGGCGGCTACTTCAACATTGAGATGATGAGCTCCTATTTGCAAAGGAATGCGTGGGCGCTTCTCCTCTTGAGCTGATACTAAAGAAGATTTTGTCGTAGCCTTACTAATCGGCACAGAAGCTACTAAAAAGAATATTAAAAAGAACAATAAAAAAAGTCGCATAAAAAGATTAGTGAGGTTGCTTGTTCTCGGTTGATGGTGAAGAAACAAGTTTTTTCTCAGCTTCTAAAAAAGAAGTATTGACCTAAGATACTGATAAAAAGTGGCTTTAAAAAAAGCCTTCTAGCAAATATAACCAATAACTGACAACTAACAACCGACAACCTTTTGCTCGTCTTCTCCGCCAGAAGGAGATGAGCAATTACGGTGAGGATTATTTGATAGGCAATCCAAATCTTCATTCTGCTTGGGTATATTGAAACACGCCGATTCATCGAGTTTTCCAATCTCCTCCATGACACGATCAGACAAGCGTTGATAAAGCGCACGATCATTTCCATCGGAGGCTATCAACTCAGCCTCGGTAAAATAAATCGGGTTGCCTAGAACAACCGTGATGGGTGTAAGGTGAATTTTTTTAGATCCTTTTGGAAAGGCTTCGTAGGCTCCGAAGACGCGCATTGGCAAGACAGGAGCTTTTGTTTTTGCGATGATAAGGCCAATGCCTGAACGAGCAGGTTGCAGCTGGCCATCAAGGGAACGTGTTCCTTCGGGGAAAAGAACAACAGCCTCTTCTTGACGTAGCAATTTGATCACTGTTTTGATCGCGCTCCTATCGTTGCCATCACGATCAACAGGGATCACATTAAAATCAGGGAGTAATCTTCCCAGCAGTGGTATTGAAAATAATGTTTTGCGCGCAAGATAATAGACTCCTCGGCGCGAGCAAATTCCTGCTAGAGGAGGATCAAAGTAGCTTTGATGGTTCATCGCCAAAATCAACGGTCCTGATTCAATCATTCGCTCAGGATGAACGACCCTATAACTAAAAAAAGCTCGCGCAATAATTTTAGAAAGCGTGTAAAAAAAATAGTAAGTGAAATTCATCATGACAGAGCAGAAGGTTTAGGAAACTTGTGATTTAAACTGCTCATGGTGATTTAGGTGCATGAGTATTTTTTCAAGAACTTCCTCAATACTCATCGTTGTTGTATCAATGACAATGGCTCCTCGCGGAATGACTAACGGAGCGAGGGCGCGTGTTCTGTCGCTTTGATCGCGTTCGGCAATGGTATCAATGATGCTTTCCTTGGCGCGCCGACGAGCCCGTTCTTCAGGTGAGGCATCGAGATAAAATTTCCATGGTGTTTCAGGAAAAACAACCGAGCCAATATCACGCCCCTCAATTACAAGGTTGTTGTTTTTTGCTAAAGCTCGTAAAGCTTTAAAAATAAAACTTCTCACGGCAGGCATCGCAGCTACTACCGAGACCAAAGCATTCACAACAGGATCGCTGAGATGTTTTGCGAGATCTTTTCCTTCAAAAAAAAGATGTACTACTCCATCCTCCGCCTTGCTCTCTAAGCCTGATAAAATCGATATTTTCGAGGCATCAGAGAAATCGAGCTGATGTTGTTTTGAAAGCCATGCAATCGCTCGGTAAAAATGTCCAGAGCTAACAAAGAGGAATCCGAGCTTACGCGCGATGGCATGGGCGACGCTGCTTTTTCCGGAGGCCGCTGGGCCATCAATGGCGATGATACGGAGGCGTTGTTGCACAACGCCGTGGCGAGTTGTTAGCATCGATGGCGTTAATAAAAATTTAGACTTATTATTCATGAGATCGGGTTTGAATAAAAAACGATAAGAAATATTTAAATTAAATATCCGAAAAAAGAATAACTCGTTACTCGCCACTCGTTACACCATTGTGTAGCAATGCTAACGTTTGTTCAAATCCAGGATAGGACGTAGCAATACAAGTAGTATCATCAAGAGTGACTTTTCCTCTTGTAAAGAGGCCAGCAATCGCCATTGCCATGGCGATACGATGATCACCGTAACTTTTTACCATAGCGCCTCGAAGAGGTTTTCCACCGTGAATTTCCATACCGTCGTCATGCTCGATGATCTCAGCACCTAAAGCACGAAGATTAGTAACGATGGCTGTAATACGATCAGTTTCTTTAACCCGAAGCTCTACAGCATTTTTGATAGTTGTTGTTCCATGAGCCAGCGCGCCCGCTACAGCAAGAATGGGCAGCTCATCAATGACATTGGGAATTTCTGCACCTTCAATAATGGTTCCATGAAGTTGTGTGCCACAAATTTTAATGGTACCGGCAAACTCTCCTCCCTGCCCTCGTTGTTCTGTGATAGAAATTTTTGCCCCCATGCGATGAAGCACGTTGAGAATTCCGGTACGCGTTGGATTTAATCCGACGTTCTGAATTTCAAGATGTGAATCAACATTAGCCGCTGCGGCAACAATCCAAAAAGCTGCACTTGAAATATCGCCAGGAATCGCGACATCGCATGCTATCGGTCTTTGTGGGCCAGTAATTTTTATGATGCGTCGGCCTTGTTCATCAACACTACAGGCATGCTCGATTTGAAAAGCCTCAAACATCCGTTCAGTATGGTCGCGGCAGGCTATTGGTTCAATAATCGTTGTTTCTCCTGTCGTAAAAAGCGATGCAAGCAAAATGGCGCTTTTTACTTGAGCGCTCGGTATGGGCAGTTCGTAGCAAATTGGCTGCAAATTTTTTCCATGGATAAAAAGAGGAGGCGTTTTTTTCTCTCCATCTGCATTAAAGCCTGCTCCCATCATTGCCAGTGGCTCTATAACGCGTTTCATTGGTCGCGATGAGAGAGAAGCATCGCCGACAAGCTGGCTGGAAAAAGGCTGAGCAGCCAATAAGCCTGCAAGAAGGCGCATCGTAGTTCCAGAGTTGCCGCAGAATAAGAACCTGTTTTCACAGTCTACTGAAGACGGCGAAGAGCTTCGTCGCGCCGGTACGTCATCCCCGCAAAGGCGGGGATCAGAGCTCACGGACGTTAGTCCACTCAGCTCCTGTGCGCCCTCGGCTCCTTGCTCTTCATCAGCCTCAGCGACTTTAAAAACAGGTTTTAAGACTGTTGTTGGAGGTGTTATTTTTCCTGCTGCGCCATGAATAACGAGCGTTCCTGATGCTGAATGCTCTATTTTGATTCCGAGTTGCCGCAAGGCAGCAAGAGTGTTTAAACAATCTTCGCTTTCTAAAAATCCCGTGATTGTACAAAGACCATCGCTGAGTGCAGCTAAAATTGCAGCACGATGAGAAATGCTTTTATCACCTGGAACGCTTAGAATCATTAAGAAAATTTAAACTGAGAGCTCCCACGCAAGTGGTATATCGTCACGGAACCAAAAATATTTTTTGTGAATAAGGGTCTTTCACTTCCGTACCAGGAGGAAAGCCATGAACGTCGACATAGCCAGCATTGGGAGAATAAGGGCTAATAACATAACCAGATTTTCCAGGGACTGGTGTTCCGTAAGGAATATCACGTGAGGTTGCTGTTGATTGAGGTATTGGTGATAAAAAAGGATTCACTGGCACATTAGTTGCCACAGTGTTTGTTGGTGTCGCTGGGGAGGTAGATGCTGATGGTTCCTCTACTAGATAAGCGCTATCCGAGTTTGTTCCACCATATCCAAATTTGCTATGCGCTACTGATGGTGTCTGACTTGAAGTATCGCGATCAGCGCATCCACTGACGAGCAACATGCCAAAGAGGGGGAGGATGAGAGGGGTTTTATAGAAGCGCGGTGAAGTGATTTTTATCATAGGAAAAATCTGATTTTCATTTGTGGTGAGTATACAGCCAAGATCGACCTCATCATAACGAAATTTTTATTAATGCTACCTTCATCCTGCTTGGGTATAGATTGGAAGCGGCTTTAACGAAGAAAAGAGTTTTTAAATTCCTGAATTTTCAAACTCCTAAATTCCACCAAAGTGAAAATAAATAAAGATTTCTATTGCCAACGCTCTTAATTCACCTCATATGTGCGTATCGAAGTTCGATGATAGCGTCCAGGCAATGCAGGTTCTCCGTGATACGGTGGGCTGCTCCGAGTTTTCTCAAGTGAGAAGGTCGGTGCATTCCGAGAAGCAGCCATCAGCGTAACGAAGAACTAACTAAACACATCAGTATGAAATTATATGTAGGCAATCTTGCCTTTTCAGCAACAGACTCAGATCTCCGCGAGATCTTCTCACAATACGGCACCGTTACCGATGCCAGCATCCTTATGGATCGTACTTCTGGCCGCTCGCGCGGATTCGGATTTGTTACCATGAGCAGCCAACAAGAAGGCGAAGCAGCAATTACTGCTCTCAATGGAAACGAAGTCGGGGGTCGTCGTTTGACGGTCAACGAAGCACGTCCAATGGAAGAGCGCGCTCCACGCAGTGGTGGTGGCTATGGTGGTGGCGGCGGCGGTTATAGTGGTGGTGGTGGCGGCTATGGTGGTGGCGGTGGTGGACGCGGGCGATCAGATGATCGTCGTGGCCCACGTCGTGACTTTCGTTAGGCTGCTACGCAGTAGTTGAAGTTGAAAGTTTAAGTTGAAGTGGAAAACTTCAGACGACTTATTCAACGTCAACTTTAGCTAAAAACAATAATTAATCGCTTTGTGATTTAATATCGCAAAGCGATTTTTTATGCCTACGCAGCAATCAAGGCATCCATTAACCCACCTAAAAACGGTGATGGGAGTTAATAAATTAGCGTAAAGGCTTGGTCTAAAAATGATTTTTAAAACGGCGAAGCATACCTGGAAGGTACGTGAGCCGGTTGAAAAATCATTTTGAGGCTGAGCATATTGCG
>JBIRBD010000068.1:0-10118 GCA_044326465.1 Chthoniobacterales bacterium | reverse complement strand
CTCGTTTTCTGCTGCGCGCACTGCCCTGGCTCTTTTAATGGCTTTGGCTATTGTACTGGCTTTTGCAGTGAGTTCATTAGCTTTTTTTCGAGCTTCTAGACGAATTCTGTTTTCCTCGGTTGGTTTCAGGCTTTCATCCATAATTTCCGCTTCGAAATCTTTTTCAATAGTGATAAGAGGAGGAGTTGTAAGCGTTGGGGTTTCATTTTCAGCTAGATGAAGTGACGCATCATTAAGTGAGTCACCACTCTCACTAAGGGAAGCAGTGGCGGTTATTTTTTTAGCAGCAGGAAATGTCCCGTTGGAGATTATTGGCTTAAGAAGTTTTCGTCCTAGTTTTTCGAGGTCTTCATCTAAAAGCTCAGGCCGTGCAATAGAGTTAATATCAACCGTTGAAGCAACATTCGGTAATTCGCCAGGGAGCTCCCAATGTTCAAAAGAACGATTAGCATGTTTCAACCAAACATACTTTCTTACGCTTTTGTGGTGGATCTGTTTTTCTTTTTCTAATGTTTTTAAATGAGTTGTTTCGTCGATTGGTTGTTCATCTTGATTTTTCTGAAGCTCATGAATGGCCTTGTTCCAAAACTCTTCTCGAGCTTGGGCATAATCAAGATGTTGCTGAAGAATCTCACGCAATAATAAATTATCATGATGAGCTGCACTCCTAGTAGCTATCTTCTTATAGGCATCAACAGCATGAGCCCAAGCAGATTTGGCTTTTTCAGCGTTATCTCGGCTAAGTGTTCCTTTTGCATTATCTAAAAAATGTTCAATTTTTCTTGGCTCAATTGCTGTAAGATAGACTGGCCAAACGGCGGTATTAACTTCAGCTTCGCTGATTATTTTGTTAAGAGCTGCCCCTAGTACCAAATTATTTGGGTCAGCTGCTTTAGCTTTGGTTAAAGCTGCTTGATAGGCATGCACCACATTGAGCCATGTTTTTCTAGCAGCTGCATAGGCTGTTAACTCGTTATTAAATTTATTTTCATCAGCTTGCGCTTGAGCTGTCTGAGCTGTGTTTGTTGCTGCTATTGCTTCTTCTTTGGCTTTTTCAGCGACTCTTAGGTAAATCTTAGCTTCTTTTTCAGCAGAAGACATTTCTCGATCATTTCCTGGTGAAGGAACAGCTGGGCTTACAGATTCTAATTCTTTAAGCTCTTCTTCTTTAGCAATTTTTTCTCTAAGTAAATTTATTTGAGTTTTTATTTCAGCAATTTGACGACAGATTTTCTGATTATTCTCATCAATAGTACCACTATTTTCTTCCCCTGGCCTAATGTCTAAAAGTAGCTGAAGCTTATCTTGAGCCTGGTAAAGCTCCTCCTGAAAATCATGCTGCGTCTCTTGCAAAATATTCTGCTTAGCTAAGGAACACGCTGTTTCTAAAGCTCTCATCTCAGCTGCTGCTGGACTAGCAGGAGGAGCAGTAGCCTCTCTACGAGGTTCAAGGCCAAATTCTTCTGTTAGGCCGATGCCAGTAAAAACGGCTAAGGCGATGAGGCTTGCATCTTCGATGCAAGAGTTGAAGTTTGAAGTTGAAGTGGGGGAGGAGGAAGCCAGCGTCAACATTGTTGAGGCTGCCTCAACTTGAAAAGAGTCGTTGTTGCTGCTCACATCTTCGATGTGAGAGTTGAAGTTGGAAGTGGAAGTTGAAGTGGCAGAAGAAGAAATTCCACCATTAATTCTCTCTAACTTGCCAGTTTCGCTAGCTTCTTCCTTTAGCCTGCTCACATCTTCGATGTGAGAGTTGAAGTTAAAAGTTGAAGTTGAAGAGGGAGAAGAAGAAGAAAGCTGCAATCTATCAGCGTAGCTGGCTTGAGCCAACTTGCTGACATAGTAAATGGGGTAACTTTCTCTTCCTGCAACAACCTCATAGTGCCATCGCCCGGGCGCGCCTGAGCGGGCGATGCAGGCTGCAAGCGGATCGTGGCCCATGGCTTCGCTATAGAGGTGGTCAGGATCGCTCGCTGTTGCACGATGATTTAAAAAGTTGCAATAGTTAGCAGCTGTTACTTGCTCTTTTACAAAAGGTTCCTCCGCAGAAAGGTTGTTTAATGCTAATGAGGCGAGTAAGCAGAGAAAGAAGAGCCGGCTAAGCATAGGGTTCGTGTTAGAAACCAACATCGTAACTACCAAGACTCTATTTAGGGGCTATGGTTTTAGTAGTTACTTTCTTATAACCGTAGAAAAATAAAACAGGTGCGATCATAACAAGCATTCCGCTAGTAAAGACGGTGATATAATGCCTAGCTCCTCCTACATCAATATTTGGAGGGGGAATGAAGCCTACGGCCAATGTTATCATACAACCGGTCAGACCTAATAAACAAACAAGCCATGTTCCTAGTTTTCCTCCAGGAATCTGGAAGGCATCAGCTGAGGGAAGAAGTTTTTTTGCTAGTACAAGTGCTGCAATAAACATCGGAATATACATTAAGACATAAAGCTGAGTGCTTAAATCCGTAAGAAGCCAGTAGGATCCATTGACGCTTGGCATTAGTTGTGAAGCAAGGCAAACAACAGTAACCACAATGGCTTGAGCAATAAGAATCCGGCTAGCAACGCCATGTTTATTTTTAAAAGTAAAGTAGCTTGGCAGATAACCTGTTTCTGCTGCTTGTAACAATCCTTTGGCTGGAGAAATAATCCAAATGATCATGTTACCCAGGCTTCCAATAACAATCATTAGCGTGATAATGGGAACCATCGCACCTAAGTGATAAACAGAGAAAAATTTAGCAAAAGCCTGCATTGTTCCATCAACAAGGTTAATTTTATCAACTGGTAAAATTAACGCGATAGCCAGAGATCCTAATGCCATCGTTAGTATGATGATAACGACGGAAAGAAAGAGCGCTCTTGGAAATGTTTTTTCTGGATCCTTTACTTCATTAATGTGAACGGTGGCAAGTTCGATACCAAGAAAAGAAGCGATGATAGCAGTAAGAGATATCCAGTTCTCAGAACTTGTTAACGTTGGAAAAAGAGTATGAGGAGTGAAACTAATTTCCAATGGCTTTCCTGAAATTACCCAAAAAACTGCCAAGCCAATCATTAAAACCATAGGAATGACCGTTCCAATCAGCACACAAATATTAGCAAACTTGGCTGATGTATGAACTCCTTTTAAGCTAACAAGAGTCATGCTCCAAAATATGATAATAACAAAAGAAACGAGATAAATTTTATTATTAGCTAACCCTGGATTAAATAAATAAGTCGTTGTACCTGCAATAAAAGAGAGGATGGTGGGAAACCAAACCAACGTATTGACCCACTGGAGCCAGAGAGCAAGAAGGCCTGCTTTTTCTCCAAGAGCTAAGCAAGTCCAATAATAAATACCACCTTTTTCTTGAGAGGATGAAGCAAGCTGCGCAGAAACAAGGGCGGTAGGAATTAAAAAAATCAGCGCCGAAAAAAGGATAAAGAAAATCAGGGAGCTCCCAAAGAGAGCTGTCGTTGGCAGGTTTCTAATATTGTCAATAGCGCCTGTAATTAACAGTACCAGAGCAAGTTGAGTCAGGCGTTTTGTGTTCATGAGGCAGCGTAAAAAATTAAAAATAAGAGAACTACCTTGGTAGTTACAAGTTATTTGTAACTATTAATTATAAGGTTTTTGGCTATAGGTCCCAAAGCCCTAAGCAAACCACTTTTTTTCATAGCTTCGGCTATAGCGCACAAAGACTGAAAAAGCTGTTGCTACGGCAATCCAGAGTCCAGGAAAGCCATCGAGAAAACCGCAGCGTAAAACATACGCACGGAAAAACCGCCAGAGTGGACGCGAGAGATTTCTAAAAAGGGACCATTTTCTATTTTTTTGATCATCTCGTTTAATGAACTCATCAGTAAAAAGATTAATTTTATTGATGTAACTATTCATGGAAGGAAAGGAGTAATGAAGTAAATCGCCCGGAAGTGTTCTCTTTAGGCCCTGCAAGGCAACTGTTTCGTGGATGGGGTGGACCCAACGTGCATGTTCTCGACGGAAGAGACGTAATTTTCTATCGGGATACCAATCGCCATGTAAGATCCAACGTCCAAGAAAAAAAACTTTCCGATTAAACTCAGCGCCAGAAAAACGTTGGGCATCGCCGCTTTCAAAAAAATCAGTGATGCTCTTTTTTAATTCTACAGAAACTTCTTCATCGCAATCGAGTGCTAAAATCCATGGCTGCGAGCAGAGGTCAAGAGCGCAATTTTTTTGATCACGAAATCCGAGCCACGGTTGTTTTTTTATGATAGCTCCGAAATTTTCTGCAATGCTCAACGTACGGTCGCTTGAGCCTGAATCTACGACGACAATTTCTTGCGCAAGGGCAGCCACGCTTTTTAAACAGCGGTCAATAGTGCGTTCTTCGTTATAGGAAATAATAGCAATAGAAAGTGGAAGCGGCATGAGTAAAAAAGTTACTCGTTACGGCACTGCATAGCAGTGCCTTTGTCACGCTCAAGTAAGGCCTTGCGAGCTTTCTCTAGCTCTTCTTTTTCGAGATCGCTTAAACTCGCCATACCAGTGCGGCCAATTTTTTCAAGGAGACCGTCGATATTGATGGCTTCGCTTTTTCTAACTCGTGGTTCCTCTGTTAAATTCGATGGTTGCTGTAACACAGGAATAAAAGAAGTTGTTGTTGAAAGCGAGCCGAGCAATAAGGAGGATGTTGCGGCAGAATTTTTTGGAGTGGCTTTAGGAACAACACCGGAAGGAGGTTTAGGAACTGTAGGGGCTGAGGTGCGGCGAAATATTTTAGAAAAAGAAAATCGAGGTAACCCCCAGAAAAACTCCTCGTAACCGTTGTATTTCATAAAAACAAGAGTTCCTACAATAGAGGTTAAAAAAATAACCGCCTCTAAGAATTCATGTCCTGCGATGAGTTGTAGTGAAGCAAGGGCTGACAAAGCGAGGAACATCCAGCGGCCGGCAAGGCCAAAGACAAATTGAGCGTTAGGATGCATCGCAATAAAAGCAGCAAAAATCGCAAAGTTAATGGTTTGTGCGCCGCTATTTATTTTGGGAAAACCAGAGAGACTTGCAAGTTGACAAATAATAGAGCCCCATAAAATGAGTCCAGCATACAAAAAAGCAAAAGCCTTACTTCCAATGCCACGTTCTACAATGCGGCCAAAATAATAAAGCATGATCATTTCAAGGGCAAACCAGAGGCTTGGCGTACTAGCAAAAGCATAGGTCATGAAGCGCCAAATTTGCCCATGAGCTACAGCGGTGCTATTATAAACAAAAAAATTTGCCCATGCAGCATGCTCTGAAGCAAGGAGCAGCGTTGTTAACACCATAAAGCTGCAGTGTAATGTAATAAGTAGAGTAACTAAATAAACGGGCACTTGGCCGATCCAAAATAAAGGTGGATCATTGCGAACTGACGAAGAGGCGTTATTGAACATTGTTCTATTTTGAAAGGTTGAAAAAGAAACGTCGAGTATTGATATTTATGGCATAATGAAAAAGAGAGAAAAATTTATATTATTGAAAAAAAATGTCCTCTCATAATTTTCCCGTTATTACCGGTATGGGGGCCTATTGCGCTGGTGGAGAAAATCTTCCTTTGTTATGGAAAAATCTTTTAGATAAACGCATTCATCTCTCTTTTCAACAACTCAAAAAAAGCGCGCTTCAAGTTCCTGTTTATGCAGCAAAAACGCCTCGTTTTTCTGGAAATAGTCAACGTCTTGTCCATCGTGCGGATCGTTCCGTTGCATTAGCATTAGCTGCTGCTCAAGAGGCATGGCAGGCTTCCGGTCTCAACTCTTCTTGTTATGAGCCTTCCCGGATTGGGGTTATTATTGGAAGTTCTCGTGGGCCGGCAGCTTTTCATGAGCAAAACATTTTAAAAGAGATAAAATCTCCGAGCTCTCCTGTCTATGGGACTTTTTCTTCTGTGGCTGGCATTGTCTCTGATGTGTTGTGTGTAGAAGGAAGTGCCCTCATGGTTTCTTCAACATGCACATCTTCTGCCTCGGCATTACATCTTGCAGGACAAATGATTCGATCAGGAGAGCTTGATGCCGTCGTTGTGGGAGGAGTCGATGCTCCGTTAGTTGACTTTATTCTTGAACAATATGTGGCAGCCAGAGTGCTTTCACAAAATAATAAACTCTCTCCTTTTGATCGAGATCGTTCCGGCACGCTGCTTGGAGAAGGTGCTGCGTTTATCATTTTGGAATCGAAGAAATTTGCAGAGCGGCGTAATGCCGTGATTCTTGCAGAGCTAGGAGGCGTTGTTCTTCGTAGTTACCCAGGGCAGAGAGGAAGTCTTGATCATGAAGGGGCTTCGTTACAGAAAGTCATGGCTTTCTTATTGCAACAAGCTCAACTCTTTTCCAATGAAATTGACTTGCTTCATTTGCATGGCACAGGAACGCGCCTCAATGACCTTATTGAAAGTCGTGCCGTAGAAGCAATTTTTGGCAAGCCTCTTGATCAGCCCATTGCATGGGCTACAAAAGCCATCACAGGACATACATTGGGAGCTTCTTCACTATTTCAAGTCGTGCTGAGCGTTCAATCATTGATTCATTCTCACATTTCAGAAACAGTAAACTGCGAAGATCTGGATCCAGCCTGCTCCCTTCGTCTTCATCATGGTGCACCAATAATGCAACCAATAAAAAATGCGCTTTGTTTAACGTCTGGCTTTTGGGGAAATGTAGCTGGGATTGTGCTTAAAAAAGTTGAGGGGTTGAGGGGTTGAAGGGGGTTGAATCTCCCATCTCCTATCTCCCAAAACGAATCTTTTTTTGGTAAGCTAAAAGTCTTTATTTGATAACAGCTAAATTTTTAAAAAATGCCTTGTGAATAAAATTTTAATTGATTGCGATAGCGATTCTTCCAACCCCTTAACCCCTCACCGCTTAACTACTTAACAGCGCGATAGCAGCGACTCAACTTCTTCCATGGATGCCTATATAATCAATCTTGACCGTGCTCCCGAGCGGTGGATTCATATTCAAGAAACTTTTGCCAGTAGCACTATAACGCCACGGCGTATTACTGCTGTCGATGGGAATGCAATAGCGCTGCCTCACCCTGATTTTGATGAAAAATCTTTCCGTTTATTTCATGGGCGAGCTATCAATATCTACGAAGTTGCTTGTTATTTTAGCCATATCAAGGCGCTAAGGGCATTTTTAGAAACGGAAGAAAAGTATGCGCTTATTTGCGAAGATGACATCTGCTTGGCCCCAGGATTTGATGAGTTAATCACGTCGCTGATGAACTATTCATCAACATGGAACATTGTCCGACTTACAGGGCTTAGTCAGGGAAAAGCCTTCCAGATAAAAAAACTCATCAGCAATTATAGCGTAATGGTGCATCTTGGCCGACTCAAAGGAGCAGGAGCTTATCTTATCGATCGCAAGGCTGCAGAAATTTTTGTGAAGCGTCTTTTGCCAATGTGGCTGCCTTGGGACCACGCTATCGATCGCGAGTGGTTTTTTGGATTGAAAGCCTTTGCCGTGGCTCCCTTTCCTATTTCGCAGACGAATAAAAAATTTAGAAGTGCGATTCAAGAAAACTCGCAACAGAAGCTCTCAACGCTCGAACGATGGCTTACCACCTACCCTTACCAAATGGGGAACGAACTGTGCCGTTGGTTTTTTCGTTTGGAGAGCTTGCTTTTTAGCTATCGCAAAAGCTCATAGCATTCTACCAACAGCTCTCACTTTTGCGGCGGAGCTTAGAAAACTTTTTTTGCTTGCTTGGTGATGGAATTCTTGAGGAGTCATCGGTAACGAGTGTTGGCTTGATGAGTGAGAAGAAGAATCTTTATCAAAAGATGCTTCTTGAATCGTAGATGCCTTCATCTCCATCTGGCGGTTGATGAGCGCTGCTATATTATGGAGCGCTGTTTGATGGGCTGCTTGAGCAGGATTAATAACAGTAGGATTCATAAAATAAAAATCAGAAACGTAATTGCTCATCTCCTTCTGGCTAAGGAGACGAGCAAACAGTTGTCGGTTGTTAGTTGTCTGTTGTTGGTTATTTTTGTTCGAAAGATTTATTTTTTAAGAGTCGCACTTTATCAGCCTCTTAAGTCAATGCTTCTTTTTTATCAGCTAAGGAAAAAGTTGTTTCTTCACCATCAACCGAGAACCAACAACCGTTGCTTACTCTCCAGAAGGAGATAAGCAATTACTCAGAAACTATACTCTCTGCGTTGCTATGGCATCTCGAGCTGTAGTAGAAACGTTTGCTCTATTGTTAGTTAGAATCTCTTTTTTTTAAATATGAAAAACCAAATCCTCAGAAAAATTCTTTTCCTTTGTCTCCTCGCCTCTGCGCAGAAACAAGCATGCCTTCTCGCACAAGCGCAGACGTTCGCTTATGGGCAGCAAAATTCATCCGGCAAAGGTTCAATCTCTTGCGCAGTTACTGCTGCACAATATTGTGATTTTTTAAATCATGCTGCAATAGAGAGCGATCCTGACCACCTCTACAACGAGGCCATGGCTTCCGACCCCGCCGCAGCCTGCATCGTACGCGTAGGCACGTCCGGGCAATGGCACTACGAAGTAATTGCTGGAAGAGAAAATTTTCCAATCGGATATGTTAACGAAGTTGATGAAGAAAAATATTCTCTCGAACAAGATCTACCAACAACGAAGAACCAACAACCCACAACCAGTTTCCTGAAGTCCAATCTAAGCGCTTTTGCAGTTGATGTTTCTTCTTTGCCAATGTTGACGTTGGCTGCAGCTGCCTCCACTTCATCTTCTAACGTCAACTCTTACATCGGAGATGTAGGTATCGTTGCGCTGATGGCTTGTTCCGTACTGATGTCAGGAAGAGGTGCCACTACGCAAGCTATTGATGAACGGACAGAATTTGATAGTGCAGCGCGCGGAGAACAAGTACAGACGCCAGTGCAAAAATTCCGCGAGGCAGCAGCTCATCCTGCATATACTGACGCACAACGCCTGATTATTAGTGGCTCTGGAGAAAATCTTAGGGTGAGGTCTGAGTCGAGTGAAGCTGTTTCTGATGACAAAAGACGGAGTGATAATGAAACAACTTATCAGGCGCTCAAGGAAGCACTTTTAGCAGAACATCCAGAACATCAACCAGGAGCTATTGAGGAAATTGTAAAAAATCTTTTTCCAAAAACAGGAGCGCTTATAAAATCAAGACCTGATGTGACGGTTGCAAGCCTCAAGGAAGTTTTTCGTCAACTGGAGGCATTGCCACAACCAGCCAAGAATCAGTCTCTGCGTATTTTCACACTCCAAGAATTTAAGGATGCCTTAGCTAATTCCCGTCATCATGGCGCAGAGCGCCTTATTATTAGAGGCTCTGGAGGCCAACTCAAGAATGCTATCATTCAGGCTCAAGCAGCCAATCCTCTAACCCCTAATGCCAACAAAAATGAAGATGATTTTATAAGAAAAACCCTCAAGCGTACATTGGAGAGCGAGGGGCATTCAGAGAAGTATGTTCATGAGCTCACTTCCAAAGTACTTCCTTATGAAAACAGCATAGAAGTAGCTAAAGCCAAAACTAAAGGCGTACTTAATAAAGATGGAGGGACTAGGCTACCTTTAAGCTCCGAAAGGCTTGCTGAAATCATCGTCAAAGCTGACGCAGCCAAAGCAAACGAAAGACTTGTTGTAGCGCAAGGGGCTTCAGAAGGAGAAACAGGCACGCTTATTAGAAGCACAAGGTCTTCACAGAATAGAAAAACGTATTTAGAGATTTTTTTAGGAAACTTAAATAAATTTTTAGAATCTCCTCAACAAAAAGCTACTAAGCTAGTTGCCACGGCCAAGCGTGCTCAACAAAAATATTCTCAAGTAGAAGAAATCATTGCTGCAGCGGTGAACGGAGATCGTGGAGCCGCAGCTTTCGATGAGCATTATAGTGGTATAGAAGAACTTCAAGACGAGGCTCAAGCGGCCTGGGATCTCTATAATAGTGCCCTCCAAAGGATTGCAATTAATAAAAAAGTGTTAGAATGGTTTTGTAACTTATTAAGAGAAGAAAAGGATAGATTGAGTGGGTTGGAGGGGAAGACGCGAGCAGATCTTTTATTAGAACTATGCGATGAGGCTCTTGAGCGTGGTTCAGGCAAACTGGAAAAGATTTCTCTTCCTGGCGATGCTGT
>JBIRBD010000082.1:0-8745 GCA_044326465.1 Chthoniobacterales bacterium | reverse complement strand
TATATACCATTCGCGTGCGAGTTTTAGGTTTTTTACGATCTTATTTTTTGTTGTCAGCAAGTTCCCGCCTTCGCGGGAATGACGTGGAGGATCTTGCGCTATGCAAGCATAACGCAAGATCCGAGAACGCAGCTCAAAACAGAAAGGACAAGTAACAAAACCTAAAAATCAAACGCGAATGGTATACCTCCACTTAAAGATAATCGCGCCCTTTTGACAATAGCGCTTGTGTTGAGTGATTAAATTTTCTCTTTAAAAAACAATGAGAACTTTCATAGCTGGGTATTTTATGATAGAGCAGATAGCTCACAAATGAAGCTATCTAAAACTCTAACATCCGAAACACCAACGCCTCACGATCATTTTTTTAGAAGTGCGATGAGCGACCCACAGGTAGCGCTTGAATTTATTCAAACGCATCTACCCAAGCACATCGTTGAAAAAATTAATCCACAATCGCTCGCTCTTGCGCCAGGAAATTTTGTAAGCAAGGAGCTGCGTCATTCAATGACCGATGTTCTCTATAAGGTCATTTTAAGCGGTAGAGAAGGGTATCTCTATTTTCTCATTGAACACCAAAGCACGGCTGATCCTTTGATGCCGTTGCGTATGCTTGACTACACAACGAAGATTTTAATGCAGCACATAAAAGAAAATGGCAGCAATGAACTTCCTCTCATTTACCCCTGTGTCATCTACAACGGCAAAAAATCGTATTGCCACACAACGGATATTTTTGAAATGTTCCAAGATTCTGCGCTAGCTCGCGAGGTTTTCCTAAAGCCATTTCAGCTCATCGATCTCATGCGGATTCCCGACGATGAGTTAAAAAAGCAGCCTCTTCTTGGTATTTTAGAAATGTTTTTAAAACATGCAGCAACGCGTGAGGTCGTTACTTTCTTTAAAAGTATGGCAGACCTTTTTCAACAGGCTGAGATATTGAAGAAGCTAGAACTTTTAAATGCTTGCGCGCAATATTACTTTGTGGTTAATCAAGATGGCGCAGCGAGAAACGATGTCTTTACTGAGTTTCAAAAACATTTATTACCAACAACTCAAGAAAAATTTATGACAATGGCAGAAGCATTTGTTGAAGATGGCCGTAAAGAAGGTCATGAAATAGGCTTGCAAACAGGCAGGCAAGAAGGCAGGCAAGAAGGCAGGCAAGAAGGCAGGCAAGAAGCGCTGCGCTCTTTACTTGAAAAACAAATTCAACGTCGGTTTCCTCGTGATGCGAAAAAATATCTTCAACAGATCAATAAAGCTGACGGCGATCTTCTTTCTTTTTGGATAGAGAGATTAATGGATACAACAAATCTCGAAGAAGTTTTTATTTTTTAGCCTGCCTACACACTACACCATAGAGCGTTGCACGACGCGTATGCTATAGCGTGGTCGATTTGCTGCCTTTCCATGAAAACTTCACGTTGGTTGCTTTCATTATGATGAAAAACTAACTTTATCCCAACCGCGCTTTAATCTGCCTCTTCAAAAGAAAATAGAGGATTAGGAAAATTCCACCGGTTGAGAGCAAAAGTACGCCGATGTTAAAGGTGAGAAGGTCAATCGTAAGTCCCATAAAATACTTTACCGGTCCAAAAAAAACATTGGGATGTTCCATGTCGCGGTAGTCAGCCTGTTCCATTTCGGCTTTGGAAACGAGATCGACAATTTTTTGATTTGTGTAAAGCTGCTCTGCGGTGACGCCTCGTGAGCGGCTGATAAGTTGAGCGCTATGGAATGTTCCTCCATCGATGACGCGATCAATCCTTCCAAGGTAGTAATCAAGCGAGGCAGGAGTTTTTGCTTCGAGGCCGCTCAAAATCGCAAGCAGCTCTTTCAAATCATCGAGGCGATCTAATTGTTGCGACGAGGGACTTTGAATTGCCGAGATCTGATTAATTTGTCGTTGGATTCTTGCTTGGCGAACAGCCAGAGGATTTAGTTTCGCTTGCGCATAGACAAGTGCTTCATACGACCAACGCATTGGCATAAATTCACAAATAAGAGGTACTTGCAAATCACTGCGAGGTGCTATAGCAGAATCAGGGTGACGATTGAACCATTGTTGAATGGAGTAAACAAAATCGAGATTGCGATTCATCTCTTCATATTTAATCAGTGCGCCGCCAAGAATAATTTGAGGGATCAAAACAATCGGAATAATGTTAATGGCCGTTTTTCCCTCTTCTGCAAGCGACGAGATGAGTAGTCCAAGCGATATGCCACTCATTGCTGTGAGCAACATCGCTGCAAATTCAATCCAGAAAAATCCACGCACGCTCAGCATCCAATTTCCAATGAGGGTAAAAAGAACGCATTGCAGAGTGGCAAAAAGTCCGAGTGTTAGCCCCTTAGCAAGCACATAATAGCCGAGCCTTACATTGAGGTTGCGTTCGCGTAAGAGCACAGGTCGATCATGAATAATGTCATCCACGCTATTAGTGAGGCCAAGAAACATAGCCACGACTAGCGAAAGAAAAAGATACGTTGGAATATGAAACGCAGAAGCGAAGTCATACGTTCCGCTTTCTGAATAGCGCAACACAACGCCGATAAGAAAAGCGAGCAGTGGTGCCTCAACAAGCGTCGTTAAAAGATTGGCGCGATTGCGAAGTTTGCTAATGAAAGTGCGTTGCAACAAAACAAAAAATTGAGCCGCTTCCTCGCTCCAACGATGCGGTTCTTTTTGTTGGAGTAATGGTCGTGGAGCGATCTTCGCATCAATGGTAGATGGTAATGCGGTGCGTGTTCCGACCGGTTGTTGAACATCTTTGATGAGGCGATAGGTTTCAAATTTATCGCGCCAATAGTCAGGAGAAAATCGACGCGCAGGGACAAGTTGTCCACGATTATTTTCTTGGTAAATAAGATCTCCGCTAAGATCGCGTAGTGGTGTTTCTAAAACATCAAAAACAAATTCTGGTCGTGTCGCACCACATGACTGGCAGCCTCCAAGCTCTGTTCCAAAAAGTTGTTCATGCTCTGCTTCGGCAAAGTAGGCCAACATTTCAGAAGGTGTTCCAAAAAAAACAATCTTACCGCCTCGGTCCAATAGCAAAGCTTTCTGAAACATCTGGAAGATTTTTGATGTCGGCTGATGCAATGTTACAATGACAATTTTATTGTGTGCCATGCCGCGGATAATTTCGATGACATGTTCGGAATCTTTTGATGAGAGTCCTGAGGTAGGTTCATCAAAAAGATAAACGTCAGCGGTGCTGATCATATCGAGACCAATATTGAGGCGTTTACGTTCGCCACCGCTTAAATTTTTTTGATGGGCATCACCGACAACATTTTTTCTGCGCTCGTTGAGCCCTAGTTCTGCTAGTTTGCTATCGATCCTTCGCTGGCGTTCGCGACGCGAGAGGTGTGGTGCCCGCAAGGCAGCAGCAAAGGAAAGATTTTCTTCAATGGTTAATTGCTCGTCAAAAGCCTCATATTGAGGTATATAAGTTATGTATTGCTGCAATGCTTCGTAGCTTTCATAGAGCGAATGATTGCTGAGTAGTACGTCGCCTTGTACCGGTTTAAAGTCGCCAGAGAGGCTTCGCAGCAGAGTGCTCTTGCCTGAGCCACTTGCTCCCATGACGCAAATCATTTCTCCGCGTTCCACAGAAAAGGTCAAATTATCTAGCGCCACATCGCCATTAGAAAAGCGACAAATGACATCACGCATTTCCAGGCTCTGAATAATATTTCGCTCTTCCTCGATGATGCGATCGGTAAAATTGCAGCGCAAAACCTGACCTGGATTAATTCCAATAGTTTCACCATCAATGAGTTGAGCTCTATTACGAACAGGGAGGTCATGTACAATGATCGGACGATCTGCCTGCAAAACTTCAACGGACCCTGTTTTTTCAGGATAATTACAGGTAATTTTCAGCAACACTTCGCCTCCGCTGCCATGAGAAAGTAAAATATCATTTTCTTCCAGGAGACCCGGATTGTTAGAAACGAGATATTCTGATTTAGATGCTTTGAGCGCAAACCGCCCGCCGAAAGAGCGTACTCGCCGCTTGAGATCATTGAGATTGAGCTCGCCACCATTTTTAAATAGGATGCGATCATCGAGTTGTGCTTGAAGTGTTGTTCCTTTTGTTAAAGGAATTCCATCGAGTGTTGCTTCAAGGTTTTGCAAGGCCGTGACATGTACCTTGAGACCAAAAGCTACTTTGAGGCAGCTCTCTCGATGGCGAACTTTATCAAGTTGTACTTCCCCTTTGCTAATGCTGACAAAGATATGTGGCAGGGTGACATTTTTTTTAGCATTAAAATAAAAAATAAGATCATCGCTAGTAATAACCTGCTCACCGACGAGAATGCGTTGACCAGTGTAGATCCGACAAAATTCTTTAGGTTTCAATAAACGGCCTTGCACGATGATGGCATTAAGGCATCTATTTTTTAAAATAATAAAATCGTGATAGCGGTAGGCAAGTAGTGATTCTTGCGGCGATAAATTGCGCAAGCCAACGTCATGATAATTGGGGTGGCCAAGGCTAAGTATTTCGAGTTGTGAGGTATTATCAAGAGGTGCAGCAGGCTCTTCATCAGCATTAAGTTGATAAACAATATCAATGGCTTGATTTGCCATGCCCAACTTTGTCATGAAATCGTAGTAAGCGGTGAGGCGATCTTCTTTCATTCCCGAACGTGAAATCAAATCGTAGAGCTGCACTCCCAAAAGAATTTTACGGTCATCGCTGAGATCATTCGAAAGCTTCGCAGCAATAGCAGAAAGATCTTGTTGCTCTTCAAGTGCCTGACGGAAAAGTTGACGTAGGCTTGAATAAACAGCTTCTGGATAGTCGTAGCGCAAAAAACCTAAAATAGAATCGATCTCTTCTTCCAGCATTTCACCATCAACACGGGTAAAGGCTGCGAGTACTTTGATCAGTGTTGGTAATAAATTAGGAGCTTCCGTAACCGTTCGTGGTTGACGGCTCAAACGTCGCCAGCCTCTCCTGATGGAATGTTGTGTGCGCGCAATGAGGCGTAATCCATGGTTGAGGAAGCTGCTAGTGCGGCTATTGAGGGGTTGAGGGGGTGAGAGGTTGAGGGGGGGTAAAGAATTTTCATTCATGACATGGAACTGCAGTAATTGCTCATCTCCTTCTTACGAAGAAGAGGAGCAAGAAGTTGTCGGTTGTTGGTTGTCAGTTATCGGTTGTTTTTGTTCGAAAGATTTTTTTTAAAATCAAATTTTATCAACCTCTTAGGGTAATGCTTCTTTTTTAGCAGCTAAGAAGAAAGTTATTTTTTTACTATCAACCGAGAACCAAGAACCAGCAATCATTGCTTATCTCCAGAAGGAGATGAGCAATTACTCGCGCTGACCCCCTCAACTCTCTTTTAGTTTAGGCTTCGTCTAAAAAGTAAATCGCTCTGCAATTCTTTTTATTGATAGAGCCTTGCCTGTTGTTTCATCAATTTCTACCAGCGCACCAAAGGCAACAGTTGGTCCGGTAGCAATCGGGAATTTTTTTGGCATCGCTGTAACGAACCGTTCAACAATAGCTGCAGGTTCGCGGCCAAGTACCGAGTTTTCTGGACCACACATCCCTGCATCACAGAGAAAAGCGGTACCTTGTGGTAAAATTTTTTCATCAGCGGTGGGAACATGCGTGTGGGTGCCAACAACAAAAGAAACTTTTCCATCGAGGTGATAACCCATGGCAATCTTTTCACTCGTCGTTTCTGCGTGTATGTCGACAAGAATAATTTGCGTGATAGCTCTCAAACGCTCTACTTCTGCGGTTGCAGCAAGGAATGGATTTTCTAGAGGATTATTCATATAAGTTCGTCCCTGAAGATTTAAGACGGCAACAGCTCCATGAGCTGTTTCTAGAACAATGCTTCCAAAGCCAGGTGTTCCTACTGGATAATTGAAGGGTCGTAAAAGTCGCGGTTCGGTTGCTAGGTAAGGAATAATTTCTTTTTGATCCCAAATGTGATCTCCTGTCGTGATCACAGCAATGCCGCTTCGCATGAGTTCAATGGCAAGCCTTGGTGTGATGCCACGACCTTGTGCGGCATTCTCTCCATTTGCTACGATAAAATCAGCATCACCACGCTCCAGGTAAAGTTCGGCGGTGCGTGTTGCCGCAAGTCTTCCTGGTTCTCCAACGATATCTCCTAGAAAAAGAATTTTCATAAGGCGTATTTTATAGGAAGATTGACTGCGTTACATGAAAAAACTTTTTTTCTTTCTTCTTTTTTCAGCCGCTAGCATTTGTTCTTCCTCTCTTTTTTCACAACAATTAACGCCTCTCTCCTTAAAGCCTGATTGGAGCTTGCTAAAGCGGTATGCACAGACGATTACTGCGCCGCAACTAGAAGAATTGCTCGAGCGCATTTATGTTCCGGATGGGTCTTGGAAAAATTGGATCACGATCAAACCAGAGCAAGCCTTAATTCAGCCTTATTCTGGAGCTGCTCCTGAAAAAATTATTTCACTGCCGCTTGCTGCTTCCAACGAAGAAGAAAAGCCATGGCCTCGTTATTGGAAAAAGCCAGAAGAGCGTACACCCAAGCCAGGCAAACCGCTTGCCGGTTTAAAAATTGTCATCGATCCCGGTCATCTTGGTGGCTCTTGGGCCAAGATGGAAGAGCGTTGGTTTCACATGGGACATTCTCGTTCCGTAGAAGAGGGGACAATGACGTTAATAACAGCAAAAATTTTAGCAGCACGTCTTATTGCTCTCGGAGCCAATGTTATGCTCACGCGGAATCATCTTGGGCCAACAACGCCGGTAAAACTCTACCAACTTCGAAAAGCAGCTTTGACTGAATTTGCAAAAACAAACGAGCGTTATACAAAAACTCAATTGCAAAAAATGAAAGAAGTTCTTTTTTATCGTGTCGCAGAAATCCATCATCGTGCAGGGAGGATTAATCATGACTGGCGGCCAGACCTTGTCATTTGCTTACATTTTAATGCAGAGGATTGGAATGATCCCAAACATCCGACATTGAGCGATAACGATCATCTTCATCTTTTAATTTCGGGCGATTTTAGTGATGCAGAGCTGCAGAATGAAGATGTCCGCTATACGATGCTCTGCAAGCTTCTTAGTCGCGCACACAGTGAAGAAGTTGATCTTTCCAATGACATAGCGCAAGAGCTTGCTATGGCGACAGGGCTGCAGCCTTTTGTTTATCATAACCCTGCAAAGGCGAGGTCGGCTTCACCTTGTAATCCTTATCTTTGGAATCGCAATCTTCTTGCAACACGGCTTTATGAATGTCCGGTGATTTACTGCGAGCCTTATGTGATGAATAATGCTGATATTGTTCAGAGGGTTCAGTTTGGTGATTATAGTGGCTATCGTAGGCTCCATGAGAAAAAAATCCCCAGTATCTATCGTGAATATGCAGATGCTGTGGCAAAGGGAGTGAAAAATTATTTTGGAAAATAAATTTACAAAATAATTTTCCGCCTCCAGTCTTCTGCGATGACAAAAACAATCGCCATTGCTAATCAAAAGGGAGGCGTTGGCAAAACGACAACGACGGTTAATCTCGCCGCAGCGCTTGCTGAAAAAGGGTATGATGTCTTATTGTTGGATTTTGATCCTCAAGCTAATGCTTCAAGCGCGCTTGGTATCATGGAACAAAAAGAGATAGGACTTTACAATGCGCTCATGGGAGAAATTCCCATTGCAGATCTTATTCTAGAGACTCGCCTGCCTCATCTTTCCTTGATTTCAGCGGATATTGATTTAGTTGGTGTAGAAATTGATATTGCTCGCAAAGAAGAACATCTTATACAGCTACGCAAGATGCTAGCGCCCGTTCAAGCTTCAGAACGTTTTGCTTATATTTTGATCGATTGTCCACCATCGCTTGGAATTTTAATGTCAAATGCGCTTACCGCCGCTGATGAAGTTTTAATTCCCATTCAATGTGAGTATTATGCCTTAGAAGGCCTTGGTAAGCTAGTTAGCGTAATGGAACAACTTCGCCAAGGTGGTATTAATCCGCGGCTCGCAATGAGCGGTCTTCTCATGACGATGTTTGATGGGCGTACGAATTTAAGTGCTGCCGTCGTCAAGGATGTGCGCGATCATTTTCAAGAAGTCGTTTTTGAAACAGTAATTCCTCGCTCCATTCGTATCAGTGAGGCTCCAAGTTTTAGTCAAACAATTCTTGAATATGATAATAAAGGCTCAGGCGCTGCTGCTTATAGGGGCTTAGCGTCCGAGTTTTTAATCCGGCAAGAAAAAGGGATGGCTTTTGTCGGAGGAGAAGAAAAAACAAAAAGAGGTTAGCCGTGCCTTCAGAACAAAAAGTTTTAAAACCAGCTCCTTACACCAACTTTCTCATTTTCATTTACGCTTCTTTATCACCAAAAATTTTTTCCTAGAAAAAATAATCATGAAAAATCCTATTCGCTCATACCTTCTCCTTACTTATTTTAGTATCCTCTTCGCTTATGCGTCCGCTCAGGCGCAAACAGGTACGTGCGTGAACGTGGTCACCGCTGCTCAATATTGTGATTTTTTAAATCATGCTGCAACAGAGAGAGATCCTGGCCACCTCTATAACGAGGCGATGACCTCCGATCCCACCACAGCCTCCATCGCCCGCGTGGGCGAGCCAGGGCGATGGTACTATGAGGTCATCGCTGGAAGAGAGAATGTTCTGATTAACTACGTTAATAGGCAACAGGCAGAAGCCAGCTTCGCTGGCAGGTTACAGGCTGCAGGCTACAGGCTACAGGAAGAAGCTAATGAT
>JBIRBD010000047.1:0-12576 GCA_044326465.1 Chthoniobacterales bacterium | reverse complement strand
TTTCTGAACTCTCAGAGGAAGCTAGTTGCTCAGCCGCTTTCAATGCGCTCTCTGCAGCTTGATGCCAGCTATCTCTTGCTTCTGTTTTATCCTGCGCAATGGCTTTGACCTCTTGAGCAAGTCCTCGAGCAGCACTATCCCAACACTCTGCTTGTTCATTTTTTCCTGCCATGTAAGCCCTAACAGCCTTTATTGAATAGGAACAAGCTGTTTCATGTTTCTCTGCCTGTTTTACTAGTACTTCCGAAACATCCCCGCCCTCTACTAAAGCTAGTTGCTCAGAGGCATTCCACGCGCTGTTAGCAGCATTACGCAAACTCTCACCTACTTTTTCTCTATCTTGTTCAAAAGCTTTTGCCGCTTGAGCAAAACAATCACTTGCACGTTTAGATTGTTGAGCAGCCTTAAGGTACCTGCTTGCAGTATACTTAGTAGTTTTAGCAAGTTTTGAACCTGCTTCTTCCCAACTCGTTGCAGCTTGATTTTTTCCTGCCATGTAAGTCTGGATAGCATTAGTAAAATATTCACTAGCCAAACGATATTTCTTGGCAATCTCGTCATCTGTTGCTCCGATAGCTTTAGAAACTTGCTCACTGGCTTTCATTTCATAATTTCCTAGAGTAAGAAGACTCTTCTTCTTTTCCTTAGCTATAGAGCGATCAAGACCCTCGGGTGTAGGGTCAAAAATTTGAGCGAAATGACGAGCCGCAGACTGAGCAAACATACCAGCTCTATCCCAAGGCTGAGCTTCTTTTTCTTCTTTTTCTCTTTTTTTGTCCTCATTGCCATCTTGATCAAAATCGTTTCTCGCTTTAGCAAATGCTTCTACCGCTCGAACAAAATATTCACTAGCGGCCTGAGCAGCTTGAGAGGCCTTTTGTGCGTTATCTGCCTCATCGTTTTGATGATCGTTTAATAATTTTATTTTTTTACTTAGTTGCTGTGCAGCGAAAAAAATACTTTCAAAAGCATTATCCCAACTATCACCTTCCTCTTCTTTTTCTTCTCTAAAGGCATTGATTGCATTAGTAAAATATTCTTCAGCTTGTTGGGCTTTTTCTTTAACCGCTCTCCATTGTTCTCCATTTGCTTGATCATTTTCTAATAATGTGGCTTCCTGAATGAGTTTTTTTGCATCAGTTATCTTATTAAAAGCATGAGTGTCATTAGCATCATATTCTCTATCTGGACTCAATGCTCTCGCCAGATTCAGTCTTCCAAAACGTATGCTTTGATTTCCTGCGTCAGGGTTAGGTGTAAGTTCATCCGTTGTTTTAAAAAGCCTGTTAATCAGCTTATAATAGATGAGATCTGGAAATTTAGTCATCATCAACGCCAAAGCGCCACTCACTTGAGGCACTGCCATAGAAGTGCCGGTATCTACAAAATAAGCGTTATTAGATTCATTTTCTGTTAATAAATCAGGTCCAATTCCTGTTGATAAAATATCTTCCCCAGGAGCTGCTATATGAACACTTTCTGCTCCATAGTGAGAAATGATACTTAGTTGATTATTCTTATCACTTGCAGCCACAGTAACTACATTATCAAGCCCATAATTAGAGGGATACGTTGGATAGAAATCGTTGTTAAAATAGTGAGATGGATCCTTCGAAGAGTCATAGCCATCAGTATCAGGTATATTACGACTTTTGGCCTCTCTATTTCCTGCTGCAACAACAGCTATAACACCTTTATTTCGAGCATCCTTTAATGCTTCAAATTCTTTTTTAAAGTAATTAACAGCTTTATAACTACAATTCAAAATCTTTGCGCCATGATCGCAAGCAAATTTGATACATCGCGCTCTTTCGTCATCTAGAATATCTTTATTTCCAGCCTTGCAGGCCATCAGTTGAACTTCCCATGCAACACCGGTAGTTCCTTTATAATTATTACCTTTAGCTCCAACAGTCCCTCCTATAAGGGTTCCATGACCATCACTATCAACTGGAGTAAAATCTTTATCAAAAGCATTATATCCATAATATTGACCATTCAGATTCCATTTATGTTCTTTATATTTATCTAGGTCCTCTTGCTTAAATGCTCTTATCCACATGTTATCAAGAAGATCTTCATGGTTAAGGTGCATACCTGTATCAATAATAGCTACGATAATAGTTCGTGCTGATTGAACTCTATCCCATCCTTCAGCAGCACGAATACCTGCTATTTCATGAATGAGATGCCATTGTTCAGCATAGCCTGGATCATTAGGGATAGCGCAGAAATAAGATAAAAAATTAGGCTCCCTACTAACTGTTAAATATTTAGTAGCCTCCAATATTGCATCGAATGCTTCTATTGTTGGTTCTTTTTTTGCATTTAAAGAATCAGGTGCTGGTCTAAAAGAAAGCCGATAGTCAGTTAAAGATGGCGCTGATCTTTCCATCGATATTGTAAGATTCAGATTGAGAGCATTTAGTTCATCTTCCAGCTTCTTTTTAAAAACTTCAGGGTCTTCTCCTTCAGCTAACGTAACTATCAGGTGATCTGCAACCATCTCTCGATGCTTAAGAATCCGGCCAGTAGCAGCATCAGTCTCTTCCTCTATACGAACATAGGGATAATGACAGATTGTTTTCAAAATTCTTATATGTGTCTCTTTTCCTACCTCAGGAACATTTTTTTTCTCTGCAACATCTACAATACGAGCATAGGGAAATTCTCTTTGGTCATTATTGGAAGGTAAGTTCTCTTTGGAATCATGTAACCTTATAACATCATTCCAAAAAACCTGCTTTTCTTCTGCTTTTTTGAATTGACCAGCCCACCACTTTTTAAATTCCTCTGGAGCCTGTGCACTACCTTTATTAAGAGCCTCGACCACTTGACTCCAGGCTTCTTTTACTTCATGAGCTTTTTGTAGTGAATGACTCTTTTTTTCCTCACTATTTGGATTATCTAGAGCTTGAATATATCCAGTAGAAGCTCTTTTTTCTGCTCGATAAGCCTTATTTTGCAAATCCATAACATCCTCATATCTCTTATTTTAAGATAATTCAGGAGCATTATTTGCCACTCGTTCTCTTCTAAGATCAACAGCCTCAATAAATGACTCGGCCTCTTTATTGGCATCATCCGCCAACTTATCCCATTCTTGAGCTTTTTTCTCCTTTCCTAACGATCTGTTCTTTGCTGCATTTATATAATGATCACCAGCGATCTCTACTTGTTTACCCACTTGCCTCCATAAATTAGCAACTTCTTGATCTCCCCCTTCTCGTTCCTTATCAGCTTGATCCGCATAGCTAATCGCTTTCTTAAATTGTTCAGCAGCCTGTCCGGCAGATTTTCCAGCGTTATTGGAATAGGTGGCTTTCCTTTCATTCCCTTGAATTTGAAACTCAGCTGCTTTCTCAAAATAGTCACTTGCTAGTTTTGCATGGTTAGCAACTTGAACAAAAAGTTGAGAACGCTCTTTATTTTTGGAAGCCTCAGGAGCCATAGCATGAGCAGCCTGGGAAAAGTTATTAGCAGCCTGTTGGGTAAATGCGCAAGCATCACTTAAATAAGAAGATGCTAGTTGATTTACAGCCGACTTAGATTCATCTAACTTATTTTTCAACCCTTCAAGAATGTTTAATTGTTCGATGGCCTTATCCCAAAGAGCACGCTCTTCTCTATTTTCTTCAGTTTCTATTGCTGGTCTCTTAGAAATAACGAATTGACGAGTGACATCAGTCGTCAAAATTTCATTTAGTTGTTGATTGTCTGTATGATTAGCCTTTTCACCAGGCTCCATAGAAGAGGGGTCACCCTGTTGCTGTAGCATACCATGATCACTCATAACTTTTGTTTCTTCTGGAGCCTTCCTCTCAGTATCTCTTTCTTTAAGAGGATTTTTCTCTTTTTGATAATTTTCTGCCTTTGCAGCAATCTTTTTAGCAGCCTCAGCCCAACGCTCACTTTCTTGCTTTTTATAATAAGCTCTTGTTTCAGCCGCTTGTGTTGAGTGAGAACAGGCCTGCTCCCAGAGTGTCGCCTCTTCATCTCTACCAGTAATACGTGCTTCTTCTGCTCGCATTTTATACAGAGCAGCATTCACTCGATGTCCCAAAATATCCTCTAATGCCGCAACTTTTCCTTTCAAAGGTGATGAAGAAGAGATCCCTTCTCTTAATCCTTTTGCCGATCCAACGTACTGATTAATAAATTCTTCCGTATGATTTAATACTTCCCTCCAAAGAAGCACGGCATCTTTTGTTACAAGCAGCTGTTTTTCTGCCTCAAGCGCTGATTTGAAAGAAACATGATACTGACTATATTTTTGCCCATAGCTAAAAGCTTTTTCCCAATGTTTAGCCTCTTCTTCACACCTATCTCTTCTAGCTTTCATTGCTTCAACTCGATATTCAGAAAAATTCTGAATAAGAGAAGCATGAGCTTGTTCCTCTCTTTTTAATTCATCTTGGGAGACTATCTCTGCAGCAAAAGAGACCTTTTTTGGCTTTCTCTCTTCTCCAGGTATTTTACTTCCTCTTTTTTTTAAAGAATGAGATCCCTTACTTTCATTACTTGTCCTTCCTTCGAGGCTATCAGTTGAATGTTCAGAGTCATCTGATCCTGGTTCTTCACTCTTTTGCCCTTGGTTTCTAAAACCAGGACTCTGTTTTTTAAGAAGAAGATCATTTCCAGTATGTTCAGCATTTTCTTTTTTTAATTTTTCTAAATCACTTTCACTATTCGAGCGTTTTAGATACTTGGACCTACCTGAAAAAAGGGCTAAACTCGATGGCGTGTCTGCTGGTTCTTTGGAGTTCTCTCTCTCAGTAGGTATTGCATCAGAAAAACCTCCTTCACTATGAAGAAAAAGACTAGAACTTCCTGAATCATCTAGTTCTCTCCCTAATTGTTGAGAGAGCGCAACAGCCCCTCCCTCTTCCTGTGCTTGAGTAGGAGGTTCGCCACCTCCTTCTCTTCTTATCATCAACTCCGGACATAAGCTAAAAAGTGCCACCGCTCCCACAACAGCACCCACTTTTTCAATATCATTAAAATCATTAAAGGAAAAAGAGGAAGCATTAGATGTTGTTCCAGTACTCAGCGTTAAGAGAGGCGTGAGTGCTACTACCTCAAGGTGAGTTCTATTGGATTTAGGCTCATCGGCTTCATCACCGGCTTTAGAATTTGTTGCCTCTTGGTCCTCAGCAGTCTTTTCGCTTTCTTGAGAAGCAAGCCACTCACCATAAGCAGCTTTATCCTTTTCATTAACAAAACTGATTGGCTCCTTTTCACGTGTTGCTATCACAAAGTAACGGTAGTCTCCAGGGGTCCCTTCTCTTACAATAGAGGCCGTTACTGGATCTGATCCCATCTTTTCATCATAGAGATGCTCTGCATCAGTCGTGGCTACCTCATTAAGAAAAAGGCAATAGTCGCTTGCTGTTACTTCGTAACCTCCTTGTGCTCTAAGCGTAGTAAAACTGCATAAAATGATCCAAAAAACAGATAAAAAAGGATAAAGGGCTTTGGGGAGAAGATAACTTTTCATAACAGCTCTATTGTTGGTCCGATTTATCACAAATGAAAATAGAAAATCTCGGTTTTATTTTATTAGAAAAGTTGTAATTGCTCATCTCCTTCTGGAGATAAGCAATGGTTGTTGGTTGTTGGTTCTCGGTTGATACTAAAGAAATAACTTTTTTCTTAGCTGATAAAAAAGAAGCATTACCTTAAGAGGCTAATAAAAATTTCAGCCATCTTCCGAACAACGGCACGATAATCAACAATCCCCTCCTGAGGCACTCGCACTGCAGCAACCCCAACTGCATACGGCTCAAACTCATGAATGCGATCAGCCAGACAACCATTCCAGCCCTTTAAGTCCATTTGCTATTCCTTGTTCGAAAAGTAATTTAAGTCGTGGCAGCTCTGTTTCATCAACAGCCAGAACAATCTTACCACAGAGATCATGAGCAATATCATGCTCGCGACAAAACTGCACCATAAGCTGAAGGCCTTCGACAGCTCATTGCGCTTTTAATGAACCTGGCTTGTACCCGCATGAAGCACTCCACTGTTATGCGTCGAGTGATGAAAACCTGGCTCTTTTTCTTTTTCCCAAACAACAACCTCTGTCTCAGGAAGGCTCTAGCGTAGCTTGAGAGCTGTTGCCAACCCCACAATTCCTCCGCCAATAATGCCAATGCTTCTTGGAACTTTCATCTGTGGTGGGTATAAAAATCAAACTTCTTCTCTCCACCATTGCTTCCATTTTGAAGAGGCAAATCGGCTTGAGAAAAAGATAAATGCTCCTAGAACCACCACCCAATTGAAAATGCCGCCGTAAAGACAGAAGGCATACCAAATAGGAGGCACAAATTTAAAAATAATTTCACTGGAACCAGAAGGCACATTAACCGAAAGAAGCGCCGCTGCAGCACGATGAACTTCTATAGGACGCCCATCAATCGTTGCGGTCCAATCAGGATGAAATGCCTCGGTCACGGTCAGCCATCCTGAATCATCCGAAGAAACTTTGTAAGTCATTCGTTGGTAATTATCCATACGTTGCCCTACAAGATTAACATGTTGAAAAGGCATACCAAGGAGGCCTTGATAAGCAGGCAAAAATTGCACTTGATTGGGCTCTTTGCCAACACCAGAAAAGCCTGGAAGAGACTGATCGACTTGAGGCATTTCTACCGTTAGAAAACTCATATTTTCCAGCTGCAGTGCTACCGGAGCCATGGCATAACTATCTTGCGGAAGCACAACAAAATTGTGCGCGAGAAACGCAGGATAAAGCGAGGCTCTATTTTCTAAAATAGCAAAATCTTGATTCTCGAAAACAACAGGATAGAGAGAACGGTAGACGGATTGAAGCTGTGGAGGCGTTAAAGGGTCTTCTTTGTCGATTAAAATATAAGAAATACCTCCCAAGTTAAGATAGCTTTTGAGCGCTTCAATATTGGCGTAGCTGGCGCTTTCAAAATAACGGACCCACTTTAATTGAAAATGCCGCAAAAGACTTTCTCTTGCAACAGAGCGTCCTGCTTTTTCAGGAAGGTTCAAATAAAAATAACGCGTACTCAGAGCTTGCACTCGTCCAAGGAGCGGTGCATTTTTCAAAAAGAGAGCCGCTTGATCATACTGCGTAAAAAGTTCTGATGGCAAACCTCGCGTCCAATAGGCAGAATGAAGGGGATACATTTCTGCAAGGAAAAGAATGCCTACAGCAACGGCTAATAAAGTAACAAAGCGTTTTGGCACTAGTTGTGTAAAAATAGTAGCTGTGCTGATTCCAACAGCTGCAGCAAGCGCACAAAATCCACCGACACTCCAGAATGATTCTGGAGCACGTATGTCTTTAAAAAGCGGAAGAATTTCTATAACGCGAAAAATTGGCAATGCAAGAAAAACAACCAGCAATAGCAACGATCGCCAAGCGCGTCCTCTGATTAATTGATGCGTTGTTTGATAAATCACCCATATCATCCAAGCCAATGCTAGCCAAAGCAATGGGATGCTAATGTTGGGCATTGCGGAGGCATTTTTAAGAATATTCCAATGCCCTAGCAATATGCCATCAGGGCCAGCTGCAAACCAAGTTGAAACTAACCAACAGGCAACTAAAATTAAAAACCAACGTCCTGTTTTTGTGCAACGCCACTCTTGGAGCGCCGGAAGTCCAAGAGCTAATGAAACAGCCACGAGCGGCATGAATCCAATCACAAACATAGAGGCATCTCCTTCGACATTGGGACCACCGCCTCGCATGAAAACGCCCCAAAGATCAACCCACTGCAATGCAGACTTGAAAGCATAATGATGTTGCCAAGCCTCCAAGGGATCAAAAAGAAATCCTGCAGCAAAATGAAACTCCCTCAATACCGGCAGCAAAATGAAAATCGATAATAGTGCTGCCACGCCCGCGCTCATGGCATAAGCGAGCACTGTTTTTTCCCGACGCTCGGGATGAAGCCGCAAAACTTCTAATGTCCAAAGGAGCAATATTGGAGACATCACGACCGCTATTTTTGTATAGCTCAACGCAAGCGCTGCCGCCGCCATTCCGAGCCCAATAATTTCTCGCGGCGACCGCTCTTCAGCCACGACCAAAATTCCACGTAGAATTAATGGCGTAAAAACAAAACAGAGTCCGACGGTAAAATGTTCATAAACGCCAATAGCAACATTGATCGAAGGCAGCGTGATGTAGGCAAGCGAAGCTAATGCAGCAATAACGCGATCACTCGTTAGTCGAGAGACAAACAAATACATGCTCCAAGCGCTGGCGACAATATATCCAAGCGCAACAATTTTTAAAGATGCTAAAAAACCAATAATTGGGCCAAAAAGAGAAAGCGATAAACTTTCAAACAACACGGCCCAACCTGCAACTTGATGAACAACAAGACTCCCTCCTAATAAATAATTCGGTGACCACCCCGTTACTTTCCCTTGAAGAAGATCCCAAATTTTTCCCGTCGCACCAATGGCTTCTTCCTGCGACGGATTCTCCATCATCCATAAAGCAGCAATAATAATAAAAAAAACGACTCCTAAGATTAAGAAAGCCTTGGTTGATAATTGCGTGGTTTTTTTCTCCTGTAATGAACCGTTCATAATTTTAAAAATTAAGCCTCTCTTTTTCGACGACAAGCGGACGCTTCATAACTTGGGTATGAATAGCTCCTATATATTCTCCAAGAATACCGATAAAAAAAAGTTGCACGGAGGCGAATAGAAATAGCCCTATGACAAGAGGCGCCGTGCCGAGCGAAAAGTTGTGCCAAAAAAGAAGCTTGTAAATAAAATAGCCCATTGCCACTAAAAAGCTTAGAAAGCTCATGATAAAACCAAGCATGGCAGCCAAACGCAGCGGCACTTTAGAAAAATTAGTAATTCCTAACATGGCCAAATCGTACAACGTGTAAAAATTATTTTTGGTAAACCCTCGTTGACGCAATGGTTGATGATAAGAAATATACTCTATCGGCAAGCCTATCTCAGCAATCATTCCACGAAAATACGGGTACGGATCTTGCAAACCACGGCAATATTCAATGATCATTTTGTCATAGAGACCAAAGCCGGTAAAATTTTGGATGGTCTTGGTATCGGCGAGTTTTTCGACAAGCCAGTAATAAAAACGCCTCACTCCAAAAAACAGCGATGATTCTTCACTGGAATTTTTAATAGCCACAACAGCCTTAGCACCTTCTTCCCATTTTTTAATCATCTCAGGAATAAGCTCAGGCGGCTCTTGCAAGTCCGAAGCTAAATAAATTACAACGTCACCTTTTCCCTGCATGATTCCATGATAGGGAGAACGAATGTGCCCAAAATTTCGCGCATTAAAAATAACTTTCAGCTTAGGATGAGTCGCTACAAGCTTACGAAGCACGTCTTGCGTTCCATCAGTAGAAGCATTATCAATGATGATCTGTTCGTATTCGTAATTTGGAAAACGAGCCATCACCTCCTCAACACGTGCGACTAATTCTTCAACATTTTCTGCTTCGTTAAAGCAGCCAGAAATAATGCTGATGAGTTTCATGAGCTAGATACCCCGATCGTAAATTTGCTGCCTCAACTCTTCATCATACGCATAAGGAGTATCAATTTGATCAATCATTAAAGGCGTATTTTTTTTCACATCGGCTAAGAGCGCTTGCCCTTTCATGATTTCACGACAAGAGGCCTGACCCTTTTGTAAAGGAATAGCCAAGTAAAGATCGTCATCATGCAAAGCTTGTCCTTTTTGAAGATCTCTTGCCGCATAAACTCCGCGAACCAACCCATCAAGGTATTTAATTTCTTGAGGAGGAGGAGTCCGTTTAATCGTACCTGGATGACCACACATTGCCTTCACACGTCGAAAGGCCTTAAACCAAGTATCTGCTTGATGAGGCAGCGTGCAATACGGTGAAACAGGAATACCATCCGCTTCAATATCAATATGCCTCTCAAAAGTTCGTGCACCTTTAGCATAAGCAATGGCCATGCTCGTTTCCCAATCACGATATTCATGCGTTGAAAAACCAATCGCATTATGCGGATATCGATGACGCAAAAAATCGACTTGATTCATCTGCAGGTCTGCATCCTCTGTAGGATAAAGTGATACACAATGATTCAGAGCTAATGGAATATTTCGGTTGGCAAAAAAAGTCACTAAGTCATCAGTGTCTTTAAGCGATGAGCCTCCTGACGATGCAATCACTGGCTTCCTCGTCTTTGCGATGCATTCAATTAAAAACCAATCATTAATGTCGGAACTCGCCAGCTTGATCAGTGGTAATTCTAACTCCTCGCAGAGGCCCACAGAAGCTTCATCAAAAGGTGTCGCACAAGGAATACAACCGCCTTGGCGTATAGCTTCCACAATAACGGCAAAATCTTCACGCGACATTTTTGTATCAAGCGTCTTTTTGATATAGCGAATATCATTTCTCTCACGAAAGTCGTGATGAATAAAATTATCAACATCGCGAAACTGCAACTTAATCGTCGCTCGCACATTATTGAACCGCACGATCTTTGAAAAATCAGAAACAATTTTTAAAGCGCGATCAAGCTTTCCCCAATGGTTATTAGCCATCTCAAGAACAAAAAGCTCTTCGAAAAAATCTCGGTGAATCATAAAAATATTGTGATGAAAATCGGTTATTGCTACTAGTGAAGCAAGATTAAAATTTGCTTCTTTGACGATGCCTCATTGCTAGTGGTAACAACCTCGGGGTAACAAAAACCTAATTTTTATTCGTGATGAGTATATTCCAAAAAATCAAAAACAAATTAGTCCAGCTTGGACCAAAAAACTTAATTACTCAGTGTGCATTAAAAATGCATGGATATTTGCGTGGTTATAAAATTATTTTCAGAGACCAATCAATCGCTATTTGCAAAAACAACCAAGAATTGCTTATCAGCACAAAGAATGTCGTCTTTGTTCCATTCATGATGGACTGTTTTGATAACAGTTTTAAGACCATCAATTCAAGAAATAGTAACAATCAGCATATTCTTGATTTTTCAAAACCAGGAATCCACTCTTATAAAAGCTCTAACATCGATTTTCTATTTCCTGGCATCGTAGAGGAAGATTCTATTGATGGTTATACTGCTCAATTTAAACCTAGCGAAGGAATGGTTGTCTTTGATGCTGGCGCTCATGCAGGTTCAACAACTTATTTTCTCTCAAAAATGGTTGGAGAATGCGGCCATGTTTATGCTTTTGAACCGGACAATACAAATATCAAATATTTAAAAGAAAACATTAAAAATAAAAATCTGCATAATGTAACCATCTTGGATTTGGCGTTTGGAGGTGAATCAGGAAAAGAATTATTCAATATGGATGAATCAATGAGCTCATCTTTTCTCAAATGCTCTGCTTATCCTAAGACGGGCATTACAAAAGAAGTTTCTGTTGTAACACTTGAAGACTCTTGCACTCAACTTGGGGTCATTCCTAACTTCATCAAAATGGATATTGAAGGTGCAGAAATTGAGGTTATCGCGAACTCACTGGAATTTCTTAAAAAACATCCTATCCATTTTGCTTTTGATAGCTGCCACAAAACAAGAGATGGCATCATGACCTGTCATGAGCTAGAAAAACTATTTCGCTCTATTGGTTATTCGGTTGAATCGTCAGATAAATTTGGACAAATGTTTACTTGGGCAACACCTCCGAATTTCAGCTGCTAACCTCATGCTTAAAAAAACCATATTTCAAAAACCAAATCGAATCGCAACAAAAAAAGAACGTGTGGCGACGCAATGTGTTTGTTGTGGCAGCAATCTGCTTAAAAAATCTCCTGCAATACTCATGCCATTTATTGCAGACCGTGTTTTTGGTTGGCAGCCACTTGAAATTAACGATAGCTGGGGATTAAAAACTATTAAAAATGGAACTTCTTACGCTCCCTGTAATTCAACTCTTTGTACTGAGTGTGGTTTTTTATTTTTAGATATTAGGTTTTCAGATAACGAGCTCGCTTCCTTATATGAAGGATACAGAGATGAAAAGTACACTGCGCTAAGAGAAAAGTATGAGCCTGGCTACAAGGAAAGGAACGATGGGCTCATTGTTGGTGTAACTTACATAGAGCAAGTGGAAGAGTTTTTATCTCCCTTTTTTTCTTTTCCAATAAATATTTTAGATTGGGGGGGCGACACTGGAAAAAACTCGCCATTTAAAGACAAGAAAAATTTGTTGCATATTTATGAAATAAATAACAAAGAGCCCATTCCTGGAGCAGAGCTTGTAACCAAAGAAAAAACATTAAAAACAAACTATGATTTAGTTGTTTGCAGCCATGTTCTCGAGCATGTCCCCTATCCCTCCGAATTGTTGCTGGAAATAAAACAAGCAATGAGAGAGGAAACAATATTATATATCGAACTTCCTTATGAAGAGTTGATGCAGACTGCTAATAACGACGCTTCTTTAAATTTAAAAAAACGTCATTGGCATGAGCATATCAACTTTTATTCAGAAGAATCATTGAGTCGATTATTAACTGCGTGCGGATTAACCATTATTAAGTTTTCTCCGCTCAAGGCGTGGGGCGGAGCTAATACATCCTATGTCTTGCAGATAGCATGCAAGCTAGCTTC
>JBIRBD010000035.1:0-15182 GCA_044326465.1 Chthoniobacterales bacterium | reverse complement strand
GGCCCATTCAAGAGTGAAGTGCAACAGGTAATAAAAAAATAAAAAGGCTACATGATGTGGTAATCTTTGAGGTGTCAAAACCGAGGAGATTATCATGGCCATAGGCTATCATCATGTAACCAGAGACGAAAGATCGCAAATAAGATTACTCAAGGCAATGAGATATTCGATATCTGCTATTGCAAAGCAATTGAATAGAGATCGATCAACAATAAGCCGAGAAATTTTGCGTAACAGCGGGAAGAGAAAATTTTATTGTGTAAAGCAAGCTGATGAAAAAGCTAAAGAGAGGAGATCAAGAGCAAGTAGAAGAATAAAAAAAATGATACCTGATCTAAAGGAGAAGATAATAGAAAAGATAAAGGAAAAATGGTCTCCAGAGCAGATATCAGGACGTTTCAAAAAAGAAGGGATTTCTATTAGCCATGAGAGTATTTACAAATTGATACGTAAAGATAAGAAAACAGGAGGTAAGCTTTATGATCACTTAAGGCACAGAGGGAAACGCTACAAGAAAAGACTCAATGGAAAGAAGGCAGGTAGAGGGTGTATTCCAAATCGAATTGATATTTCAGAGCGACCTAAAATTGTTGATGAAAAATCGAGGATTGGGGATTGGGAAGCAGACACAATTATTGGAGCAAAGAATCAAGGGGTGATTTTTTCAATTGTAGATCGGCTTTCTAAATATTTAATACTGAAGAACGTAAAGAGAAAAAATTCAAAAGGAATAGTAGAAGCTATTAAGGAGAGGATGGTAACCCTTCCTCATGCAGTGCATACAGTTACTTTTGACAATGGCAAAGAGTTTGCTCGGCACGAAGAAATAGCGGTTATAACGAATGCAGCATGTTATTTTGCAAAACCATATCATTCTTGGGAACGAGGGCTTAATGAGCACAGCAATGGGCTAGTACGTCAATACCTTCCAAAATCAAGTAATCTTAGTAAGGTTAGCGATAAAGAGTTAGCAATAATTGAAGAGAAGCTGAATAATAGACCAAGGAAGGTTCTCGGCTATAGGACACCATGGGAAGTCTTCTATGCCAAGCTAGATCCGGTTGCTTCACTGGTTTAAGGGCTTATTGAAAGAGAGCTTCAAAGCCCTGGATTTTCGAGGATAACTGAGGTGCTACGGCATCGTTGGAAAATCTGGACCAAGCTCAATCGCTCTCATTTATTCTATCTATCTTCTTAGGAGATAGTTGGTGGCTTCGCGCCCCCAAACCCGGCGGTTCGAGGGGAACTTGTTTTTCATTCAAACATCGTGCGCGCCCCAAAGATGAAGGCATTCACTCCAGGTTCTCGGCGCCTCGTCGCTTCGCTCCGAGGCACCTCCAACCTTGCGTGAATGCCTTCATCTTTGGCTTCTCCGCGTGCTACCCAATTCTTGCTTGTCTACCGCTACTTTAGATCTTAGCTTCTCTTACTAAATTTCACCGATACCTCGAGGTAAACACATGCCTAGCTTTTTGTTCTCATCTGTTGCACTTCACTTTTGAAACGGCGGGATTATGAGAATTTCTCAATTTGATTTTATTTGTTTTAGGAATTAATTTTTTATTTTTGTTCAGTGAAACTTCTGCAACCAGTAGTCCATAGCCTATTCTACCAGCCAGCAGGCTCTAGTGCCCAAAATCCTCATCCATGGATAAACCTTCTGTCTTATGCAGCTGACAAAAAGCAACAAATTTTTTACTAGTGATTGTCCAATAAAAGAGTAGCGAGATGAGACCAACGTAAAAAACATTTTGGTTCACGTAGATCATCCATAGATAAATAGTAAACGGTGAAATTAAAGCAATCAACGTGATGACCTTCATTTTTTTCGTTAGTTGAACGCTTCCATAAAGAAGCATTAAGGCCATGAGCGATAAATTCATCATGAACAAATCATGCAATGGAATGGTTGTCATGACTAATCCAAGAAGGACAAAAACTATAGCTCCCCACCATTTTGTTTTTGGTTTGATTGCTCCCATACTGACAGGAGCAGCCATATAACCGATCAAGTTATATCCGGTAACAACAACCATTAATGATGCCCAACTTTGAGAGTTCCATAACACAGCAGCCACAATAAACCAATTAATCAAAAGCGAACGCCGGCAAATATTATAAATAGGATTGAGTTTTGCAATCGTCCACTTTGGCATTTGTCCTTCTGCAGCCATTGCATAGAACATGCGTGCCGTCGCACCAAGATAGGCATAGCCGGTACCTGATGGACTAACAATACTGTCGGCCATGAGTAACATGACGACAAAATTCAAGCCGAGGAGCATGGCAACATTGATCAGTGGCGAATGAAAATTGAGTGATGCCCAGCCTGACTGCAACATGTCATGGGGGACGGACCCCATAAAAGCTAACTGAATTGCCATGTAAACAATCATTATTAAACAAATAGAAATAATAATGGCTAAGGGAACATTTTGTTTTGGTTTTTTAATTTCACTTGCAAAGGCAACAGCTAATTGAAAACCGTTATAAGAATAAACTAACCCTGCCCCAACAATTGCCCCTAAGGCTGATCCTGCGTGATAAATGCTATTAGATGCTAGTGTAAAATTGGTTTTGTCGAACTTCGCAATCAACAATAAAATAATAACAAAGATTGGTGTAAAAATTTTTATCGCCGTCACAATATTGTTCACACCTGCCAGTAATTTGACGCCATAAAAATTGACAACCAAATAGAAAAAAAGAATAGCGATTGCAAATAACTTTCCGCGCAAGCTAAGGCCATCATCATTCATGAGGCCACTATTTTGAACAGCAGAGGAAAGATATTGAGTTGTAGCCTGTGCTTCTGTTGCAACCGAGACCATCAGCCCAAACCAGTTTGCAAAAGCAAAAGGCATGCCAAAAACAGAATTGTGAGAAAGCGCACTCGAGCGCGTAGTCGCCCCACGCACGGGATAAACAGTAACCACTTGCGCCAAACAAAGACCTACGCCCATTACCAGTAAAGCCGCTAAAAACCAGGCAAGAAAAGCATAATTTCCAGCAAGACGAGCATTAAGTTGTGCACTAAAAAGCCAGCCCGAGCCAATCATGGCCGTGGCACTTAATGCGGTCGCACTAAAGAGCGATATTTTTTTTGATTTCATAAAAAAATTTTGTAGTTACCAAGATCTCAAAAAAGACCTCACCGCAAAGAACCCAAAGATTAGAGAGAGAAGAAAAAAGGGAGAGGGAGGGATATTTTTATCCTAAAAACGGTGATGGGAGTGAGAAAATTAACGTAAGAGCTTAGTCTAAAAATGACTTTTAAAAGCCCGTGGCATACCCAATGGGTACGTGAGGGTTTTTGAAAATTATTTTGAGGCTGAGCATATTGAGTTAATTTGCCACGATCCATTGCCGTTTTTAGGTTTATTCTTTGTATCTTACTTTACCCCTATGAGGTTGCGGTGAATTTATTCCTGCTTAACCACGTTGGTAGTTAGACTAAAACTACCTCAATGCCCTAGATCCTCCTCAAACGACAAACTTTCCGTTTTATTTTTTCGGCAAAACGCTACGAATTTTTCGTGCGTGATGAGCCAATAGAAGAGAGCTGAAACAGCACTAACATAAATTAGGTTTTGATAACTATAGATGAGGCACAAATAAGCCATAAAAGGGGAAACTAATCCGAGTAGTACTTTTAAAGAAATTCCTTTTGTTAATTGAACGATTCCATAAATAAGCATCAAAATCATCAGTGATAAAATCATTATAAATAAATCATGCAATGGAATGGTGGTCATGATTAATCCCAAGATGATAAAGACCCCCGTGCCAAAAATTCTTGTTTTAGGCTTGATGGCACCCATGCTGATAGGAGCAGCCATATAGCCAAGAAGATTATATCCGGTGACTATTACCATGAGCGATGCCCAACTCTCAGCATTCCACAAAACAACAGCGATCATCACCCAATTAATGAGTAGCGAACGCCGACAAAGATTATAAACTGGATTTAATTTCCCAATGCTCCATTTTGGCATTTGCCCTTCAGCAGCCATCGCGTAAAACATTCGTGATGATCCTCCCAAATAAGCATAGCCTGTTCCTGACGGACTAATAACGCTATCAGCCATAAGTAAGGCAACAAGAAAATTAAGCCCAAGTAGCATGGCTAAGTTGACTAGCGGTGAATGAAAATTCAAGGAAGACCATCCTGCTTGTAGCATGTCATGAGGCACCGCTCCCATGAAGGAAAATTGCAGTGCCATGTAAACAATCATGACAATGCTAATAGACAAAACAATCGATAATGGCACATTCTTTTTTGGATTTTTTATCTCACTGGCAAATGCAACAGCTAGCTGAAACCCATTGAAAGAATAAATCAAACCGGCCCCTACAATCGCTGCAAGTGCAGATCCTGAGCCGTAGAGATGATTTGTTACTAAATCAAAATTGCTTTTATCGAACTTCGCAATCAGAAAAAGGGCGATCGTGAATAGGGGGGTAAAAATTTTTAACGCCGTGACGACATTATTGACTTTTGCGAGCAATTTAATTCCATAAAAGTTAATCACTAAATAGATAAATAAAATTCCGAGCGCGAATAGTTTTCCGTAAAACGTTAGTCCTTGGTTGCTCATAAGGTCGCTATTTTTTATAGCTGCCGATAAATACTGAGTGGTCGCCTGCGCTTCTGTAGCGACACAAACCATGATACCGAACCAGTTAGCAAAAGCGAACGGCATTCCAAAAATAGAGTTGTGCGATAACGCGCTTGAGCGAGTTGTTGCCCCGCGCACAGGAAAAAGAGAGACAACCTGCGCTAAGCAAAGACCCACGGGCATAACAATGAGGGCTGCTAAAAACCAAGCAAGAAAGGAATAATTGCCAGCGAGCTGAGCATTAAGCTGGGCGCTAAAAAGCCAGCCTGAACCGACCATAGCAGTGGAACTTAATGCTGTAGCACTAAAGAGCGATATTTTTTTGTGGGTTGGTTTGTCGTTCATAATATTGAGAGATTAGAGATTTTTCCTTTTGATGGTTGTCTTTTGCAATTAATCCTCTTTTTCTTTTTTCTGTTTTGTTCCACGTTTGACGCTAGCTTTTTTTTCTTTACGTGGCTCAAATTCAAATCCAACTTTTTTTCCATCTAGTTTCAGGTAAGCAGAAAATTTCCTACCTTTTTTGGAAATAAATCCGGCCAATAGGTCTGTTTTTCCAGTCTTAGAAATCTTTATAAGCTGCTCTCTGGTAACAGTTAACTGTAAAATAATTTTTCCTATCCGAAAATCACAGTTCTTTTCAGCGCCAATAGAACGATCACAAACATAGGCATTCATTCCTTCGCGAATCATTCCTATTTTACAAACAGGACATGTTACAATCGGTTCCGCATTGCGCAATGCTTCTTCCGCTATGAGATCACCTTCCCGCTCACCAAAAGAAAATTTTGTTTTCAATTCTTCATCCAAGAGAATTGCCGCAGTAAAAAGTTTTCCAAAACGACTACGGAAGCCTTCCAGAGGTCCAACCATTTTCTTTTCTAGCAGTTCTCGAATTTCTTCACGCTCAAACGGACGGCTTGCGAGTGACTTCCAAATACTCCAACCACAATGACGACATTTAAAATTGCGAACATTTTCTTTAAAGGGACCATGATTGCATTTTGGACAGATAACTTCGAGATCAGGAAACATCCCCGTATCCACGTCATCGTGAAATCCTTTGGCCTTTTCAACAATCTCGCGCGTAAAACTGCGAATCTCTTCCATGAAGGAAGAGCGTTGAATCGAGCCTGCCTCCATCCCCTTGAGCTTGAACTCCCATTCACCTGTTAACTCTGGCGATGTTAAGACGGCTACACCCATGTGTCTCAAAAGATCAATAAGCGCCACAGCTTTACCCGTAGCGGAAAGGTCTCGACCTTCACGCAAAAGATATCCATCCAACAACAAGCCTTCAATAATAGCTGCTCGGGTTGCTGGCGTCCCAAGCCCCCGTTGGCTCATAGCATCACGGAGCTCTTCATCTTCCACAAGCTTGCCTGCATTTTCCATGGCACTAAGTAACGTCGCTTCATTAAAACGAGCCGGTGGACGAGTCTGAGCTTCATGAAGCTCAACATTTTCGGTAATTGCAGCTTCATTTTTTCCATTGAGCAAGGCGATTGGAACAAGGCTCTTATCTTGCTCTTCGTCATCACCAATAACTTTTTTTCCATAAACAGCCAACCAGCCTGGATCGGTCATAACCTTTCCTTCGCTTTTAAAATGTTCTTTTGCGACCGTTGTAATTCGCGTCGTTACATCAAAACGAGCCACTGGATAAAAAACAGCAATGAATCGTTGTGCCACCATTTGATAGAGCTTCGCCTCCATTTCATCAAGTGCAGCAGTTGATGCACCAGTTGGAATAATAGCATGGTGATCAGAAACTCTTGCATTATTAAAAACGCGACCGGTCTTGATCAACCATCCTTTTTCCATGATAAGCGCGACATGTTTTTTCAAGCTTGGCTCATCTAAGTTATTCAACGCATTCTTGACCGTTGGAAGCGTATCTTCTGGAAGATAACGCGAATCCGTACGTGGATATGTTAAGACTTTGTGATGCTCATAGAGCCGCTGAGCTAGCTGCAATGTTCGTTTAGCGCTAAGACCAAACCGACCATTAGCTTCTCGCTGTAGCGTAGTAAGATCGTAAAGCAGCGGCGAGGCTTGTGTGGTCGATTTTTTTTGCTCCTCAATAATCCCTGGCTGATCTTTGCATTTAGCAATAATGGCTTCCGCTTTTTCTTTTTCCCAAAGACGCTCAGCTTTTCCCTCTTCGTCAACTACTTTCGAAGGAACTGCCTTTAAAGCTGCCCCAGTTTCCGTAGAATTTGAAGATAGTTTTTTAAAGTTGGGATCAAACCATCGACCATTATATTCCCCAGCTTTTACGCTAAAGGTGGCATGTACTTCAAAATAAGCACGCGGGTTAAAAGCTTTGATCCGTTCTTCACGTTCAACGAGAATCGCCAAGGTGGGAGTCTGCACGCGACCAACAGGCGTTAATTGAAAACCTCCTCCTCCTGAATTCACTGCCGTGAGTGCGCGTGTACTATTAATACCAACCAGCCAATCACTTTCTGCGCGGCAAACAGCAGCATCAGCAAGCGGCTTCATATCACGTTCTTGGCGCAAGTTTTCAAATCCTTTACGAATCGCATCGGCCGTCATTGATTGCAACCACAAGCGTTTGACTGACTTTTTCACGCCTGATAGCTGCATGATGTTATGAAAAATTAATTCTCCTTCGCGTCCGGCATCGCAGGCATTAATGACATCGGTCACGTCAGGGCGTTTTAGTAATTTTTTGACAATTTTTAAGCGATCCTCCGAACGAGCGATTGGTTTGAGATCAAAATGATCAGGAATAATCGGCAAGGTCGAAAGACCCCATGGAATCCCTTTTCCTTTCGTCATGGAACTTGGCAAACAAAGCTCCACTAAATGGCCTACCGCCGAGGTAATAATAAAATCATCGACTTCAAAAAATTCGGCACGCGCAGCCTTGACTCTTCCGCCTAATGCCCTGGTTAAATCAGCAGCGACGCTCGGTTTTTCTGCAATGACAAGGGTTTTCATGAGCAGGGATTCAGGTGACAAGGGTGCAGGGTACAGGTAACAGAAATAAGTAGGGGGTCAGGTGACAGGTAGCAGAACATTTTGATCGAGATTAATATTTTGAAAAATCATTTTTATTTTTTTTTATAATTATAAACATTGTTTCTCCTAATAACGCATACATCTAAAAATCCTTCCTGTCACCTGTTAGCGATAGCGCCCTGTCACCTGAACCCCTGTTTCCTAAGCCCCTGCTTAAATCAGTTTCACAAAGCGACCACCCGGAAACGATCGCACGTGGCGACTAAGTTCGAGAGCCAGCAACCTAGAAGAGACGACCGCTGGTGGCAAACACGATTTTTCAATAATCACATCAAATGTGGTTGGATCATTATCGATTGCTTGATAAATCGCAAGATCATCATGAGAAAGCTCTACTTTTGGTTTGCTTTGCTGCAGCTCTGGTTGTTTGGAAAAAATCATTGGAAGGTCGTTGAAAACATCACTCGCATCGATGACTAACTTTGCCCCTTGTTGAATGAGTCGATTAGACCCATGCGTTTCTATCTGATCAATTCTTCCTGGCACTGCGTAGAGCGAACGCCCCTGTTCTATGGCTTGGTGAGCACTGATGAGGGCTCCACTACGAGCACCAGCCTCAATGACAAGGAGACCAAAGGAACATCCGCTGATGATGCGATTGCGTTTTGGAAAAGTCTGTTTTGAGGGAGAGGTCTCCATCGAAAATTCAGAGATCACGGCTCCTGAGGAAGCAATTTTTTCAGCAAGCTGCTGATTTTCTTTTGGATAAAGTTGCTTTAGCCCGCTTCCAAGCACGGCTACCGTACGACCATTAGCGGCGAGCGCTGCCTGGTGGGCAGCGGTATCAATACCTCGCGCGAGACCGCTATAAACTGTAAGCCCTGCATGAGCAAGCTGATACCCGAGTTTTTTGGCAGATTCCAATGCATAGTAACTTGGCTTACGCGTTCCCACAATTCCGATGCCATGATGGTGATCACGCTCTTGAAGTTTTCCAAAAACATAAAGAACGATCGGAGGATCATAAATTTCGCGAAGTAATGCAGGATATTCTTTATCACTTGAAATAAGCACCCTCGCTCCAAAATCCGCAATATGTGTGAGCTCCGCAGAAAGATCGACATGCTTTTCCCAATGGAGAATTGTTTCTGAAACTTCTGTGCCTATTCCTTCGACGCGCCGAAGGTCATTTCCTTTCGCTGAAAGAATAGCAACCGCTGACCCCAAACGCTCTCTTAACTTGCCAAAGCGAACCGGCCCCATATGAGGCAACATGTTAAGAATGATGGAAGCTTCGGTTTCGGTCATCAGTGCCCTATAGCAAATTTTTCTACAAAGGGGAATTAAATTTTAATTGTTCGAACAAGCGCTCTGAATACATTAACGATTTCATATCAATTTTTTTCCCTTTTACCAAAGAAGTCACCGTTGCTAAGGCATAAGAACTTTGTTCGATTGGAAGTGCTGGTGTCGGCATTTACTTCATAAAAGAGATTCTATTTTGCGTTTACTTTTTAAAATTAACACTTTCAACTTTGATTTTATTTTTAGAACCTCTCCCCTACAGCCTGTAGCCTTTACTCCTGTTATCATCATGCATCTCTCTTTTCGTGGAAAAAAAATCTCGCTTGATCATCGCGCTTTGATTGTTGGTATTCTTAATGTTACGCCTGATTCATTTTCCGATGGAGGTGCTTTTCTTGATCCTGAAAAAGCCTGCGCTCATGGATTAAAGCTGCTCGCTGAAGGAGCTGATATTCTTGATATCGGCGGCGCCTCATCGCGGCCTGGTGCTGATCTTCTTTTTACAACGCACAAATCAGCATCAAGCGCTCTTTCTGTTAATACAGAAGAGGAACTCCGTCGTATTATGCCTGTTCTTCAGGCAGTTCGAAAAAAAACCGACGCTACTATTTCTATCGACACCTCTAAAGCCTCCGTGGCAGAGGCTGCACTGACAGCAGGCGCCGACATTATCAATGACATTACAGGATTGCAAGGGGATGAACGCATGGGCGAAGTTGTCGCTAAAGCAAGAGCAGGCCTCATTTTGATGCATATGCAGGGAACACCTGAAACGATGCAAAAAGCTCCCTCGTACCTTAACGATGATGTCGTCACCGCCGTGATAAAATTTCTTACTGAGGCGCGCAAGAAAGCGCTGAGTTATGGCATCGATGCAGCTTCTATTATCCTTGATCCTGGCATCGGCTTTGGAAAAACATTCCACCATAATCTTTCTCTACTCCGCGCAATACCTGATTTGACGCAGCTCGGAGCACCCGTGATGATTGGCCATTCGCGCAAAGCCTTTCTGAGTTGCATCAATGAGCCATTAAGAGATCCGACTAGACTTGTTTCCAAACTCGCTTGTGCTGATGCAGGGCAAGAAGTCCTCGGAGCGCAGAAGTCTGAGCATAGTAGCCTATGTGATGCTTCGAGCACCGGAGCGACGCAGCCCTGCACAGAACAAGTAGAGTTTCGAAACAAGTTTACTAATAGGCTTGCTCCTGGTCTTACTATCACCAGCCTTGCACGACAAGCCGGAGCAATGCTCTTCCGCGTTCATGAGCCACAGCCACATTGGGAAGCAGTGAGGATGGTGGAACAATTTCTAAAACAATGACACTTCAACATACCGTTATCAATTTCTTCGAAGACTACTGGACCTCCGGTTTAGAAATTTTGATCCTCTCAACGCTGCTTTATTACAGCTATCTCTATCTTCGTAAGACTCAAGGGACGCGGATTCTGATTTGGGTGGCGGTTCTTTTTTTTATTCTCACCTTTATTTCACAAATTTTAGATTTGGCTGTTTTGAATTGGCTGCTACGAAGCGTCTCTGCTTTTTTGGCTATTGCTTTGATGATTATTTTTCAACCAGAATTACGCCGTGCACTTAATGAGCTTGGGATTCATCGACTCTTTACATCAGCCTTGCAGCGCCATGAAGCAATTGAAGAATTAACGGACATTGTCTTTGAGCTCTCTTCGAAAGGCTTTGGAGCATTAATTGCCATTGAACGTGATATTGATCTGCATGCCATTGTTGAAAGTGGTGTAAAACTTGACGCCTTATTATCAAAAGAACTCATTGTTTCTCTCTTTCATCCCAAAACTGTTCTTCATGATGGTGGGGTCGTTATTAACGACGATCGTATTGTTGGTGCAGGCTGTATTTTTCCACTCTCCCAGCGCGATGATTTAGAACGAACTATTGGACTCCGTCACCGTGCTGCTTTAGGTTTAACGGAAGACTCGGATGCCATTGCTCTGGTAGTTTCTGAAGAGACCGGGCAAGTTTCGATTTGTCATGGAGGAACCATCAAGCGCAACCTCAACGAAGAACAATTTAAAGAATATCTCAGCCAACTGATGATCCGTGAAGAAAATATACAGCCACCTGCAACACCACTGGAAAGAAAAACTGCTCTCACTCTTACTGGGAGTGGCCCTTTGGTATCTGATCAGTCAAAATCTCAATCAGCCATCAAACCACCACAGGACATCCATGGAGAAATCTAGTCACAATGCTGGTCACTTAAAATAACCAGCATTGAGTTGAAGTTATTAATCAATGTAATCCTAAATTTTTTGATAAGTAACCAACATTAGATCTAGCCATAAATTAATTTTTATAGTCAAAAAAACATCTTTTTTCTCAGCCGTAAAACGGCTCTATGATAACTTCAACTTCCAACTTCAACAGCCGCAAAGCGGCTCTCTTCGGCACTGATGGTATTCGTGGTACGGCAAATCATGAGCCTATCACCCCAGAAATAGCACTGCGCCTAGCTCGCGCGGTTGGCTACTTGTTTTCTACAGAAAAAAATCAGCCCGTTTTTTCTCAACGTCCACGCGTTCTCATCGGCAGAGATACTCGTCGCTCTGGAAGCATGCTAGAAGCGGCCTTGATTGCAGGGCTTCATTCTATCGGCGCTGATGCGCTTCTCGTCGGCGTTCTCCCAACACCTGCCGTTGCTCTTCTCACCTACCAAGAGAAAGCTGATGCTGGCATCGTTATCTCAGCCTCACACAATCCTGCAGAAGATAACGGCCTAAAAATTTTCCGTAGCGATGGTTACAAGCTCGATGACGCATTAGAGCAACGCATTGAAGAATTAATCCTCACTCCAGAAATTGACACCCTTCGCCCAACAGGCGCTGCCCTTGGCAAAACAGACACCATTACCGATGCACTCGATCGCTATGTTGCTGCTGTAAAAAAAAGCACCCCTTCGCTCTCATTGGCTGGATTTAAAATTGCCGTTGACGCAGCTCATGGAGCCTCTTTTCTTTCAACACCAAAAATCCTACGAGAACTTGGCGCAGAAATTTTTCTTTTTCATGCAACCCCTGACGGAACCAATATCAATAAGGGTTGCGGCAGCATGCATCCCAAAGAAATCAGCAGCCTCACGCGTGAAACGCAGGCACACATAGGGATCGCTCACGATGGTGATGCTGATCGCGTGCTGCTTTGCGATGAAGAGGGAACCATCCTCGACGGTGATGAAATTTTAGCGATGACAGCACTTCACGCATTACGCACAGGAACGTTAAATAAAAAAACGCTCGTCACCACCGTCATGAGTAATTTTGGACTGGATGAATGCCTTCTAGAAGCGGGTGGAATAGTTCTCCGAACGGCTGTCGGTGATCGCCATGTTGTCGAAGCAATGCAGCAAGGTGATTTTAATATTGGCGGCGAACAGAGTGGACATCTCATCTTTCGCGATCATGGCACTACAGGCGACGGCATTCTAGCAGCTCTGCAAGTGTTGCGCCTCATGGTTGAAACCGGAAAACCACTAAGCGAATTGAAGAAATGTTTAACCAAATACCCGCAAGCACAACGGCACCTTCGCGTCAAAGAAAAGCCTGCCCTTGATTCCCTCCTGCCAATAACAGAGCTAGTTAAAAAAGCAGAACAAGCCTTACAAAACCGAGGGCGTGTACTTCTACGCTATTCAGGAACAGAACCACTCATTCGGCTTCTTATCGAAGGCCCTGACGAAAAAATAATCAACGAACATGCTGATAAGATTGTAAACGCTCTTGCAGCACTCATTGGTGTATAATCCTTGAAATCCTTAAGTAAAAGATCAGTAACCGTTCAGCAGAAATAGTTAGCATGCGAGATCTAAGTGCGCCCGGCAGGATTTGAACCTGCGACCAAGAGATTAGAAATCTCCTGCTCTATCCCCTGAGCTACGGGCGCATGAAAAAACACTCTAAAGCGTGTGTCAGTTTAAGTTGGAAGTTGAAGTGAGAGCTGACGCAAAACGAGAGTTGAACCTAAAAACGGTGATGGGAGTTAATAACGAGCCATTGCCGTTTTTAGGTTGAACGAAGAAGAATAGCTGCTTTTTTTAAAAAAATCAAATATTCTCGATTAATCGTGACCTATGGAAAATAGTAATCACGCACCATGACTCGTTACCATTTACCCTAAAAACGGTGATGGGAGTGAGAAAATTAATGTGCATGCTTAGTCTAAAAATGATTTTTAAAACGGCGAAGCATACCTGGAAGGTACGTGAGCCGGTTAAAAACTATTTTGAGGCTGAGCATATTACGCTAATTTACCACGATCCATTGCCGTTTTTAGGTTTACTCACTACTCGTTACAGCGCTGATCAATAGCGCCAAACAAACCATTGATCATGTTTGAAATTACAATCTTAGCCAGTGGCAGCAGCGGTAATGCATCGCTTGTTCGTTCTGACGGAACCTCCTTCCTCATTGACGCAGGCTTGAGTGCTCGCCAGCTTACGGAGCGCCTCCTCTTCTGCGGTGTTGAGCCATCAGAAATTTCTGCTGTGCTTGTCACCCATGAACATGGGGACCACATCAAAGGATTACCTCAATGGTGCAAACAATATGAGACACCGATCTATTGCAACCGCCACACGGCAACTGTGCTACGTGAAAAAATAAAAAATCACACAGCGTGGAAAATTTTTGAAACAGGCTCCACTTTTTCCCTGGCTGGATTTTCTATCCAATCATTTTCGATTCCTCATGATGCGGTTGATCCGGTCGGTTTTGTAGTGCGTGAAAAAAATCGCTCCTTCGGATTTGCAACCGACCTTGGTTATGCAACAAGTCTTGTTCTAGAATCGCTTCGCAATGTTGATGGATTACTCCTAGAGGCCAATTACGACGAAGAGCTTTTGAAACAAGACACCAAACGTCCATGGGCTGTCAAACAGCGTATTGCTTCACGTCATGGCCATCTTTCCAATGGAGCCGCCGCCGAACTTATCGCTCAACTCCTCCACGAGCAACTGACTCATCTTGTCTTGGGCCACCTCAGTGCTGATTGCAATCGTGCGGAACTGGCCCTGGCAGCCATGGCGAAGGTCATTAATGATACCTCGTCACTCAAGCCCTGGTGCGCACGACCTGATGTGGTGAGCAGAGCCATTGTGCTTTAACTAAAAACGTAATCTTTCAGCCAATGCCGTCAACTTAAGGAATTAAGTAACGGCATTGCCTGAACCGCTTACCCGTTCATCGGAACGGGTGCATGCTTCAACAAAACAGAGACGAACGCTAGCAAGAATACTACAGCAAAAAGAGCAATTATCATCAGCCCAATACTAAGTAAAACAGAAAAAATAATACGCGCGACCGAACAGTCATTAACTTTTTTAAGTCCAATAAAATAGACGATCATGCCGTAGCAAGCAGCTACCAATCCTCCTATTAATGGAACAATTTGAAAAAGAGAGGCTGATCCGAAGGCGTAGCAAAAGACACGAAAGGTGGCTGCCCAAGGCTGATGCGCAGCACCGAGAATTTTGAGACTCAAGTGAACAATACTCGCACTTATAAAAGATCCGAGTGCAATAAAGAAAGGGGCAATGAATAATAAGACGAGGTAATTCACGACCATAGAATGTTGTGAAATATCTGCAAAAAAAGGACTTGTGATTGCTAGCTTCTTTAAGATTTGAGGCAATTGATAGCTCAGCGCAATATCTAACACTACTGCATGCATCAAAACGTAGTAACAGAGCGGTGCAAGAATACCTCCCTCTGGATTCATTTTTGAAAAAGTTGCTCCTGGAGAAAACAGCACCGATTTCATCGTCTGAAAAATTGCTTTAAAAAAACCAACCTCCGAACGCCGTTCCCAGGCTGGTTCTGTTATTGCTGGCGGTGTTGTGTTGGTATCATCTGCTCTACCAGCAGTATTCAAACCCCAGGCATCAATGACCTCATGAAGAGGAGACCAATCGTTCATCCCTTCACGCCAAACAAGATCCTCTAAAACAAAACGCTTTGCTTGAATTCCCTCGCGAACTTCCTCTTCTTGAAAAGAACCGAGTGACTTACCATGACGAGCAATGTGAATGAGTGACATAGGGTTAATGAGTAATGAGTAATCGGTAATGAATAATGGGTAACGACATTCTTTAGCGTAAAGAGCTATGGATGGTCAATGGTGGAATGGCATTTTTGTTCAACCTCTGTTATCTAGGGCTTGTCCTAGCAATTATAACTCAATTATTAAAAACAAGTTGAATGTAATCTAGTAATGCTTATAAACATGCTAAAACACCATTT
>JBIRBD010000215.1:0-1617 GCA_044326465.1 Chthoniobacterales bacterium | reverse complement strand
CGACCAGATCCGAGCAGTTAGATTGGCTGCCGGATTAAGCCAGCCAGAAGCGGGAGAATTGATTCTTGCTTCGAAAAGATCTTGGGAAAACTGGGAACAAGGCAGGGTAAAAATGCACCCTGGACTATTTGATTATTTTTTGATTAAAACTAAACAAAAGAGTTGCTAACATGAAGTTCTAAGAATATTGAGCAGATTTCGAGCTGAAAAGCTTGATTTCATTTTCTCTTCTATTTACAAGGCCAGAGACAACTCTACCGCCCACTTTAGTCCACCGACGAAACTGTCTCACAACATCTTCGTGTATTCCAGCGTTAAGCGCTTTCCTCAGTGTGCTATTCATAAATGCTCTCGTACCTATGTTAAATGTAAATGAACAAAGGGCATCAAACTGATCTTGTGTTAGTTGCACATTTATAGATGTATTGACAGCGTATTCGGCTAAGTCAAGGTCCTGATCTAGTAATTGATCGATTTCAAAATCACTTAGCCCGTTTCTGTATTTAATATAGCCATTATTGATGATTATCTTGCCTGATGTAAGCTCATCGCGCGTCAAGAGATGACCGCACCCGATTGTCTGAAGCCCAGCTGAGTCAAGATAGACAGTTTTAGATATCCCTTCCCACTGTTTAAGAAGGTCTTTTCCTTTTTGGCTAATTTTCATTAGTTTCCTCGATAGATTCCTTCACGTTCCCACCTATCTTTACAATCATCAGACTTACAAGTTTTAATCGTTTTTGGAAGCCACTGCATATTTGATACGCTATCGCATCCGCCCGAGGCGAGTGGTATAACATGATCAACCTGCCAATCAGATCTACTATATTCAGTAGGCAATGGATGAATCTTTTCAAACTCTTTTACTACTCTTGCATTGCGTTTTATCCGTCCGTTATCGTCCCGTTGCACACCACAATAACGAGTTTCAATTAGGTGATTGTCTGCAAATGCTAGGCCACTATGAGCCAATAAAATAATCAGTAAATATTTCATTTCACTTCAAACGCTCTACGCGCATCATCAGCAACCAGACCGCAAGCAATTTCACCCTTCCTGATTTCTTCGATTATTTGACGAAGATTCTTTCCAGTCTCTCGCTCAATTTCGACCTCGAAAATTCCTCCGCTTGCTCCAACACTTCCCTGTTCATCGTTGGTTTTTTCGCCTGTTCCGGTTCCACAATCTTTAGGTGCTTTGGTGCGGATTGACATGCGCTTAGAAGAAAGATCGTTAACACGATCATTAAGCTCTCGGATTTCTTCACTGTAAACAGTTGCAACGTTTTTGAAGTGTTCATTATCTTTTTCCTCTTTGATTGCGTTTTCTTTTCGTACTTTTTCCATCCGTTCTAAAGCTTTTAAATCGGCAGCGTGATCTCGCTTCTCGTAAGCCGCTACAGTCGCTTTAACGCCTTCGTTGAATACTTTGTATTCCCAGTGCTTATAAAATCCAATGAGGAGCAGCACAACGCCAAAAATAGAAGCCACAATAACTAATTTTTTTAGGTTATCACCAAGGAAAGCCTTTAGAGCAGCCTTTGCCGCTGGCGATGCTAGTTTTGCTAATAATGGAATCGGTATCATTCGTTTTGCTCCTTATCGCGCGAAACCCAAT
>JBIRBD010000049.1:0-12472 GCA_044326465.1 Chthoniobacterales bacterium | reverse complement strand
CTTAGTCTAAAAATGATTTTTAAAACGGTGAAGCATACCCAGTGGGTACGTAAGCCGGTTGAAAAATTATTTTGAGGCTGAGCATATTGCGTTAATTTGCCACGATCCATTGCCGTTTTTAGGCGAGGTTTAACCAGTGTGGCAACTGAAAAACATTTTTGATTACGCGGATTTCAGGCGGCTCTATTGCTATCACTTCCACTACATCAAACCGAAATGGAATATTAGGATGGTCGAGCAAACGTAGCCATGATAAGGCTCCGCGCTTGATGAGATCTCGCTTTTTGCGATTTACGGCATCAAGCGGCCGCGAAAATTTTTCATCACGTCGTGTTTTGACTTCTACAAAAACGAGCGTCTCGTGATCACGGCAGACGAGATCAATTTCTCCTCCATGTGATCCACGATAATTGCGATAGATGATTTTCCAACCGCGACCGCGTAAAGCTCGCGCTGCAAGGCGTTCTCCCCACGTTCCAAGGGCGATGGATCCTTTAGAAACGGAAGGTGGCTTGGTCGACAGGCGCAAAACCGCGGCGATGATGTTGGCAAGGTCCATGTTCATGAAGCATAGCGAGATGATGAGCTGTTCCATAGCCGCGATGGCGAGCAAATCCATACTGAGGAAAAGCACGATCGAGCTCTTCCATGATGCGATCGCGTGTTACTTTGGCTACAACGCTAGCAGCGGCAATGCTGAGCGACAAGCCATCACCTCCAATAAGAGCGGTCTGAGGCATCGGAATTTCACGCATCGGCAGGCCATCGATCAAGGCATGCGCAGGCCTTGGATTGAGTGCCTCAAGGGCACGACGCATGGCGAGACCGGTGGCACGTAAAATATTAATATCCCCAATTTCTTGAACACTCCCCTCTCCGATCGCCCAGGCAATATCAGGATGAGTGGTAATGTGCAAAAAAAGTTCCTCCCGTATCCGCGCGGATAATTTTTTGGAATCGTTGAGTCGCTCAAAAAAAGGAAATTGCGATACCGAAAATTTTTCTGGCAAGATGACGGCGGCGGCAATCACAGGGCCTGCAAGCGGTCCCCGCCCAGCTTCATCAACGCCAGCGACAGGACGTACTCTTTGAGAAAAAAGCAACTGCTCTGAATGAAAGCTAGGCCTTGGCGTTGTTTTGCAACGAAGTTCGTAGCTCATGGTTCGTAGAACTTAGATTCGTTGCGATAAAAAACTTTGCTGTGATTTTTCCTATCAGCAGCTGCGCAAAAAGCCACGAACTACTAACAATAAACTATTCTTTTTTGGCTGCTTTCTCTTTAACTGTAGTCGCTGATTTTCCTTTGCGATTGCGAAGGTAGTTGAGTTTGGAGCGACGAACCGATCCACGCTTTTCAACTTCAATCTGAGCGATACGTGGTGAATGAAGAGGAAAAACACGCTCAACACCTTCACCATAAGAAATACGACGAACCGTGAAATTAGCATTAATATCGGTTCCTTTGCGACCGATCACAATACCTGTATAAATCTGAATGCGTTCTTTGTCGCCTTCGATAACACGCGTATGCACGCGGACGGTGTCTCCCACTTCAAAAGAAGTGAGGTCTGATTTAAGCTGTTCTTGTTCGATCTTCTGTAAAATATTCATGGCCGGAAAATAGTCACTAAAGATGATGTATTATCATCCTAATGGCAAGAAGAAAGAAAAAATAGCCGCAAAAAAACAGTGAAAAACAGAAACAAATTGCTAACAGATGATTTCTCTACGTTCTTTGTGGCTATTTCTTTTTCCTCTGTTTGCGATCGCAAATAATCGCCGCGGTCACAACCGCAATCTCCAGGCCAATAAAGCCTAGCACGATGGGATAGCCACCTGTTCCAAAGCCATAGCTATGAAGGCCAGAGCCAAGAATAAAATTGACTCCATACGAGGCCATCAAGATTCCAAGGAACGCAAAGACCGCTCCCACAGCCAATCCGAAACCACCCCAACGTCCGGCAATGCGCCCATGAAGTAAAAAAAGATAGCCGAGCAACGCGGTTAAGGCCCACGTTTCTTTTGGATCCCAATCCCAAAAACGACCCCAGGAATAATTCGCCCAAACCCCACCAAGAATAACTCCAGTCGCTAATAAAAGAACCCCGACCTGCATACTTCGATAAAGATAATTGTAAAGCGTGGCTGTTACTTTTTTCTGAAAAATTCCACGAAGCAGGATAACATGAGCCACTCCGAGTGAGAGTGCGAAAGCAGCATAGCTCAATGTGATCATCAGAACATGCGTTGAGAGCCAAAAATTATCGCGCAAGACCGGCATAAGCGGACGAATCGATTGATCTAAAATCATCGGCTGACTATCAGCTAAAATAAGCGATGCCACGGCAACGGGTACGGCACCTAGCAGAAACGTTCCGGCGTGATAAATTGTTTCAAAAATCAACGCGAAAAGAATCACTCCAAAAGCAACCCAGATGACCACTTCATACATATTGGTCACTGGCGGACGACCTGCAACTAAGACGCGAGAAATAAGGCCCAGTAGCTGCAATAAAAAACCACTTCCCGCGCAGAACCAAGCTGTCCGGTAGCCGAATCGTTTCCAAAAATTTCTCCCCTCGTTTTTTTGAACGCTTGAAAAAAGCATCAACAGGATTCCTGATAATGCATAAAAAATCCAAGCCCAACGGAACGGATGCGCTTTTTGATAAAAGACCTCGAGTTTTAATTTCCATGTTGGCACAGAATCAGGCTGCACCAAACATTCTAGCACACTACATAAGCGACTGACCGCTTGAGAAAAAGCAGCGGCATCACCAGAAGTCCATGCAGCCTGCATTGCAGAGAAGTCATCACTGGCAGCAATAGCTTCTTCAGAATCATCCATCGACTTCCAATCAGCAAGCGAGGCCCACTTCCCACTAACACGTTCAGCGTTTGGAACAATGCAAAAAATTGATCCCTTGGCCAGCTCTTCAAAAAGCGCCAAACGCATACCAACATCAGAAGCCTCTTTAGCAAGGCCCTCCAAGCGCTTTTGCGCATCACGCCGTCGTTCAGCAGAAGCTTCAGAAATTATTTTCTGTAATTTTTCATTATGAACTAATTCCTCATAGCTAAAAAGCTTGCGCCGCAGATCAAGACCCAGCGCCTCTTTCAGCGGCTGATGAGAAACTAAAATCATCGGCTTGGAAGCCCAATCAATGGTGGGCTCTAGCCAAAAAGAAGTGATCACCTCGGTTGCGGTGAAACTTTTCCCATCTAGTTGAACTCCTGTTTTTCCAAAAAGCGAACTGCCCGAGAGCGAGCGCAAACTCTCTTCTGCAAAAACAAAATAAGGCTTGCGTCGGCCACCTTCTTGAATTGTAAGGGTTTCTAGCGAGGATGGAAGCGTTGGCAACGTCGCATGCAACGTAGAAAATAGAACAATTAGGGCTGCAACAAAGAAGATGGCACGTCGACCACTCAATGGGATGAAGGAGTAAAAAAATCGAGAATAAATAGGCATTACACCGACTCTACCGAACTCTACTCTCGCGTTCAAGCTTCTGCTGCCTCATCTCTCTCTTTCATCGCTGCCTTGCGACTGAGCTTGACACGACCTTTGTCATCAATACCAATGCATTTGACCCAGATAGCGTCACCGCTCTTAACGACATCTTCTACTTTATTAACACGACCTTCTGTTAATTCTGAAATATGACAGAGACCATCTTTGCCAGGCATCACCTCAACAAAACAACCAAACTCTTTTACAGAAACAACAGTTCCTTGATAGAGTTGACCAATTTCAATTTCGCGCGTCATTCCTTGAATAATTTGTTTAGCACGACGTAGACTCTCTCCATTACTCGAATAGATATTGACAGTGCCATCATCTTCAATATTAATTTCAGCACCTGTTTCAGCCACAATTCCTTTAATTGTCTTGCCACCAGGTCCAATAAGGAGGCCAATCTTGTCGACAGGAATTTTTACTGTTTCAATGCGTGGTGCATATTGGCTCATCTCACTACGTTCTGAAGAGAGCGTGCTTGCCATATGTTGCAAAATCAAACCGCGATTATAACGCGCATCTTCAACAGCTTCTGCCATGAGTTCATGGCTAATGCCAGCGAGCTTAAGGTCAAGCTGAAATCCTGTAACACCTTCTGAGGTTCCACAAAGCTTAAAATCCATATCACCGAAGTGATCTTCCGAACCAATGATATCGGTGAGCATACTATAGCGCGCGATGCTGCCATCAGCTGCATTTTCGGTTACAAGACCAACTGAGATTCCTGCTACGGGACGCTTAATTGGGACACCTGCATCCAAGAGCGCTAACACACCAGCACAAACAGAAGCCATCGACGTTGAACCATTAGATTCCATGACTTCGCTCGTGATGCGGACAGCGTAAGGAAAATCACTCTGCGCTGGAATCACTGGAAAAATCGATCTCTCTGCAAGAGCTCCATGTCCAATTTCGCGGCGGTTCTGTCCACCGAAACGACCTGTTTCGCCGACACTGAAGGGTGGAAAATTATAATGAAGCAAGAACCGTCTCATTGTTTCACCGCCACCGTAAGCATCAATGTTTTGACCTTCATCCGCTGTTCCGAGTGTTACCAAAGCAAGCGCTTGTGTCTCGCCACGCTGAAACAGAGCCGATCCATGCGTACGAGGAAGAACGCTTGTCTCGCTGGAAAGAATGCGAAGCTCTTTGAGACCGCGACCATCACAACGTTTTTGACGATCGAGAATGCTGATACGAAATGCTTTTTTCTGGATATAATCAAAGGCTTGAGAAATTTCAAACGCCGTTGCTGTAGGATATTTTTCAATCACGGCCACGCGAACTTCTTCTTTTAAAGCGCTCACAGCCTTACTGCGAGCCACCTTACCTACCGTGTAAAGAGCGGCTTCAATACGATCTCCGGCGATTTGATAGGCAATTTCTAAAATATTTTGGTCGACCTGAAGCAACGGCACTTCACGTTTTGGTTTACCAACTTTAGCAACCAATTCGTTTTGTGCAGCAATGATTACACGCACGCCCTCGCGAGCTACATCGAGAGCTTTTACAAATTCAGCCTCTGGAAGCTCATTGGCAGCACCTTCGATCATGATGACTTTTTCACCATCACCAACATAAACGAGATCCAGATCACTCTCTTCGCGTTCTGCATGGGTTGGGTTCACAATAAAATTGCCATGAACACGTCCTATGCGAACAGCACCGATAGGACCTGCAAAAGGAATATCAGAAACAGAAAGGGCAGCGGATGCACCGTTGATGCTCAAAATATCAGGATCGTTTTGGCCATCGGCGCTCAACAAAATACTGATGATTTGTGTGTCATAAAAATAACCTTTAGGAAACAAAGGGCGCAACGGGCGATCAGTCATTCGACTTGTAAGGACCTCTTTTTCACTCGGACGGCCTTCGCGCTTGAAATAACTGCCGGGAATTTTTCCTGCAGCGGCTGCTTTTTCTTTATAATCAACGGTCAACGGAAAAAAATCTTGACCTTCTTTCATCGTTGTGGCGCTCACAGCGCTTGCCATGACGACAGTATCAGCACAAGAAACAACGACGGCACCGTCGGCGAGCTTGGCTATTTTTCCTGATTCAAAAGTAATTGGTGAACGACCGACATTAGCTGTAACGGACGTGGCTTGAGTTTGTAACATAGTATAAGAAAAGTTGGAATGAGTGAGGCTGACGTGCTTCACCGCTATCGCGGCAGTTTAAAAGCCCGTCGACAGAAGAGCGAGGAGAGCTTCTGTTATTATTGGTAATAAAGTAAAACCAGGAGCAAGGAACGGAGAATTTCAGGAGAAAGTTTATTTAACTTAAACCTTTTAACTCCTCAGCGTCTCAACCCCCCTAAAGGAGCCGCTATGCGGCTCTGGGTTACTTACGAAGGTTGAGTTTTTCGATAATGGCCTGATAGCGCTCAAGAGCTGTTCTCTTGAGATAATCAAGCAATGCGCGGCGCTGAGCCACGAGTGCTAAAAGCCCACGGCGTGAGGAGTGATCCTTAACATGGGTCTTGAGGTGCTCAGTAAGAGAAATGATTCTCTCTGTCAGGTTCACAATTTGTATATCAGAACTACCTGTATCTTTCTCGTGCAGCCGAAGTGCTGCATTTTCTGTTGTTGTCGTCATATTTTTTATAAGTCGGATAGACTGGCAGGATCTGCTTGCCTTGGCAAGGAGAAAAAAAGTCATTTGAAGGTTCTTATGCTTATTTAAACGGATTAATAATTTTCAATCCTCGAATGATTTGCTCGTGATGAAGATCTTCTGTCAGAAGTTGAGTGCAATGAGCGAATAATGCTGTCGTAATAATTAATGAATCCCAAAAAGATAATTTGTAGAGAACACTAATATCAGCTGCTTCCTCAATCATTGCAGGACTAACTGTAATAACTTCAAACTGCTGCCACAATTTCAACATTTCCTTAATTAACGAAGGATCCCGTTTTAATTTTTTTGTCTCCGTCACGTAGTATTCTTGGAGTACCTGCGTTGAAATAACGCCTCTATTTTTTTTATCTGAGGACATCAATATTTCTTGCGCTTTCTGTTGCTTCACCTCATTCCTGGAATCTCCTACATAAAGTAAGATGTTCGTGTCAAAAAAAACCTTATCCCTCATAAACATCCTCTCGCTTGAATCGGTAATCAGTAGCAGCGGGGGGATTTTGATTTAACAAATCAAACATCTTTTGCATATTGCTTTGACGAGAGGGAAGAACTTTTTGACTCAATAAATCTCTTATTAGTTGATTGAGTGTCGTATTGCATTTTTGTGCATACAGCCTACCTTTCGTTATTAAATCATCATCAATAGAAAGCGTTATGTTTTTCATCTTCACATATTATGTGCACGCAGATTATTGTCAAGTATGCCTGAAAAACTAACCCTTCTGCTAAAAATAGTCTTCGCATCTCTCTTTTAAACTCCTAAGCTTCTCAATTTTTTAAATGTCCACCACCGAAATTCCTAAAGCTTACCTTCCCACCGACGTAGAACCGACCTGGTATAAGCGTTGGTGTGAGACAGGCTGCTTCGCCGCTAATCCCGATTCCCCCGCCCCTCCTTTTTCCATTGTCATCCCCCCACCCAATGTCACCGGCGTTTTGACGCTTGGGCATGTTTTAAATAATACACTGCAAGACATCCTTGCGCGACGCGCTCGCCAGACCGGCCATGAAGTGCTTTGGCTACCAGGCACCGACCATGCAGGCATTGCAACACAGACGGTGGTCGAGCGACAGCTTCGCAAGGAAGAAAAAAAGACGCGCCACGATCTTGGCCGCATCGAATTTCTAAAACGTATTTGGACGTGGAAAGAAAAACATGGAGGCATCATCATCGAACAGCTCCGGCGTCTTGGCTGCTCCTGCGATTGGAGTCGCGAGCGCTTCACGATGGATCCAACGTATGTAACGAAAGTTCAAGAAACATTCATCGATCTCTATAATAAAGGCCTCATCTATCGCGGCAAGCGGATGGTTAATTGGTGCCCTGTTTCTTTGACCGCTCTGAGTGATGAAGAAGTGATTCCTAAAAAACAAAAAGGAATCCTCTATCATTTCAAACTCGAAGTCATTGAAGAGCCTGGCACCTGGCTTGAAATAGCCACCACACGGCCAGAGACGATCATGGGAGACTCAGCAATTGCCGTAAATCCAACAGACAGACGCTATGCTCATCTCATTGGGAAACATGTACGTCGTCCCCTGCCCATGGAATCAAACATTGAGCTGCCCATCATTGGAGATGAAGCTGTCGACAAAGAATATGGTACTGGTATTTTAAAAGTCACTCCAGCGCACGATCAAATCGATTATGCTATTGGCGTACGCCATCAACTTCCGATCATCGACGTTCTCAATCCCAATGGCACCCTTAACGAATTAGCAGGTGCAGATTTTGCAGGCCTCGATCGTTTTGAAGCCCGACTTAAAGCCGCCGAACGCTTGAGGGAACTAGGTTTACTAACCAAAGAAGAATTTCATGAAAATAATGTTGGTTTTAGCGAGCGAGCTGATGTTCCGATTGAACCACGCCTGAGCGAGCAATGGTTTTTGCGTTATCCCAAAACAGCGCAAGCCCGCTCTGCCGTACGCGACCGCTTGATTCGATTTTTTCCGGAGCGCTGGGAAAAAGTCTACGACCACTGGCTCGAAAATATTCAAGATTGGTGCATCAGTCGCCAGCTTTGGTGGGGACATCAAATTCCCGTTTGGTATCCAGCATCGGGTGATTTTTCTCAAATCAAGGTCCAGATCGAATCACCTGGTGAAGACTGGAAACAAGATCCCGATGTGCTCGATACTTGGTTTTCTTCATGGCTCTGGGCCCACGAAACAATGGATGAGGTCACTCAAAAAAAATTCTATCCAACGAGCGTCTTAGTCACAGGCCCTGATATTATCTTCTTCTGGGTGGCACGGATGATCATGGCTGGCTTGGAATACACTGGAAAAATCCCATTCCGCGATGTCTATTTCACCGGAATTATTCGCGATAAAACGGGACGTAAAATGTCGAAGAGCCTCGGCAATTCCCCTGACCCACTCGAGCTCATCGGAAAGTATGGAGCTGATGGATTACGCTTCGGCATCATGCGCATTGCACCGAGTGGTCAAGATATCCGCTTTGACGAAAAACAAATTGAAGAGGGGCGTAACTTCGCCAATAAGCTTTGGAACGCTGCCCGTTTTCGCGAGATGCATGGGCGAACCTCACCTGATCTTTCACAGTATGAGCTGCCAGAGATTGCGATCACGATCTTAGCACAATTTGATGCGATGCATGCCTCATTACGCGCTGCCTATGAGGAATATCGTTTTCAAGAAATCGCAAGCCTCCTTTATCATTTTTTCTGGGGCGACTACTGCGATTGGTTTGTGGAGGCTGCAAAGCCAGCTATCAATGGCACTGACGAGAAAACAAAAATGGCCCTGCTTGCCACCATGGATGTTGTTCTCTCAGGATTCTTGCGATTACTTCATCCCCTCATGCCACACATCACCGAAGAACTTTGGGCGAGGCTTGGCTTCAAGGCAGCATCAGCTAATAAGGGTCGTCCAGAATTAGTGATTTACTTGCAACCTCCTGCCGAAAATTCCTTGCAACACGTAAACTCAGAAAAAATCACACACGCGCGCGCAACCACGGAAAAACTTTATGAAGTTGTTGGTAAGGTGCGCAATCTGCGTTCTGAAATGAGGATTAATGCAAAACAAGCGGTGGACTTTTTAGTTACTCCTAAAAACCAACCATGGAGCGATGAGCAAATCACCATTTTCTCTGCACTCACACGCGCAAAGAAAGTGACCTTTCTCACAGAAAACCCACCACCAGGAAGTCCCTCAATCATCACTGATCTCGGCACTATCACTATGCCGATGGATGAATTAATTGATGTCGATGCAGAGAAAAAACGCCTTTGTAATGAGATTGCAAAAGTTGAAATTGAACTCTTAAAAGTAAAATCAAAACTCGACAATGCTGACTTCGTTCAAAAAGTTCCAGCAGCTGTGCTCGCAGAACACCGCGACCGCCAAGCAAAGTGGCATGAGCGTTTGACAGCCTTGCATACAATCTTGCAATCATTTGAACCCTCTAATAATCGCGAATAACTTCGTTCCGAATTCGTCGATGGCGCTCCTTTATTTCTTGCGCCATCGACGATGAAACGCCTGCTTGTTTTGCAAAACGAGGCCATTGAGTAATCGCCGCATCAACTTCTTCAAAGATCTTTTTAAATTCCTTTTTCGTCATTCCCGCATCGATACACAAAGCTTCCATTGTTTTGAAAGAAGGCCATACCTCACCGCTAACAAGCATGCCTCTTTCCAAAATTCCTGTTGTGTAATTGAGATCAAACGCTGGCGTTAACGACCAAGTTTTTTGATCTTCGTCATATAGAAAAGCATGATTTTTTCCATGATCGTCATGATTGGAACCAAGCACATTAAAGACCATGCGACGAGCTATTTCCATTAGTTCCAAAGGATTAACATTTAACCGAATAGCTACACGAAAAAGATCACGGTAATCTAAATCAGCTGGAGCCTTATGCAAGAGCCCGCTGGCTGAATGAAAATGAAGTCGCCTCTGAGGATTTTTTTGATCAGGAATATCAAAACGCTTTATCAGCAAATGACGACGCGCTGTTGTCTTGCTTTCTGCAATCAACGTCGTCTCAACAGATTTGATACCTGCGGCTTGAGCCATGATGGCATAAACATGTTCACAGGGAGCGTTCTCATTTTCTTGCGAAAGATCAAATTTCAGCAAATAAGGAACTCCCTCGCCATCCGGCTTGCTGGCACGCAATGTCCCATCATCGTAAAGAAGAACCAAGGCCTTGGGGTAAGCACCTCCGGCAGTACCACCTTGAGCCAACTGTGGCAAGACTTCTGAAACCGTGCCTCGTTGAATTTCAGCAGCACCATAAGCAAGTGCTGCCACGGTGATAGCAGCTTGCTGTTGAGCTAATTTTTTCCTCCTTCAAGAGCAGGCAGAAAATGAAGCGCTCCCAAACCACGATCACTACGCCACTGGAGTAATGAAAGATTTGATGGTTCTCTCCATTTATTACTGGCAAATATTTTCCGAGCGACCTTACGACCCCAATCATCTGGCAAACAATCTGAAATCAGCCCTGGCAATCCATCAGTTAACGGACCTCCATTAAAAGCAGCTGTTGTGAAGGGCAAAGAAAGCGGAGAAAGATTATCTCCTCGTTTAATCCATGCTTCATCATAAACAAAATAGATGCTCCCTTTATTCACAAGATGACCAACAAGAGAACCATCCCACCAATGAACATGAAGATGTGATTTCATTGTAGGTTAATAGGCTATAGGCTTTGGGCTATAGAGTGTAGAAAAATTTTCTTGAACCCGAAAATCAAAAACATTTTATTTATACTCATCGCGAATGAAAATTACTGAATTAGAAGAGAGTAAAACCGGCTGACCTTATTTTAATACCGAGCATATTCTTCTTCCTTTAGCCTATAGTCTATTAGCCACTTTCAGCCTTTTTCTCGATGCATGCTTACGCTCAGGCGCCAGCAAATCGGCAAGCTTCATCTCAGGCTGAACTTCTGGAACGATCTCTCCAAGAGCATCTCCATAGCCAAAAATTCCAAGGAGCCGTGCAACATGCCTAAACTCCACTCTCCCATTGCCTGACTCAATTTTTCGATACGTTGGAATCGTAACACCTACCATACGAGCCATATGCTCTTGAGAAAGATTCCGACGCAAACGCTCCGAACGCAATCGCTCTCCCAGTTTTTTTATAGCTTCCGTTTCACCAAAAATAGAAATCATAGTTTCTATTATTAGCGATTATCGCATAAAATAGAAACTATATTTTCTGAATTTATTAATCGTTCAGATTACCTCTTAGGAGCATTTCATCTACAACCAGCAATAAGATTTTTAAAAAGCAAATCGGCAATCTTTTTCCTATTTTGTAATGCTGGCATGATCTTTTGTAGCTCTTTATCAAGAGTTTCATGCCCACGTGACCAATCAATAGAAGGTGTTAACTCTGGCAAGCCAACTCCATAAAATACTTAAAAAAGCGCGTTAAAACATATTTCCAAGGATTATCAAACTCATGAGCAAGTACCTCGCTCTCTTTCTTCACCCTCTCTCTCTGATGGGTTTTATGTTCTGAATCATGGTCTTGTGACATCAGGCCATCAAATCTATTTTTTAGCAAAAGGCAAGATCATTTACGTTTGAGAGCTGACAAATGAAGGAAGATGGGGGTTCGAATAGTGACAAAACTGGCCTATTCAATTGTCATTTTCTCCCTATTCGAACCCCATTTTTTTCTCCTTTTTTTTCCAAATTTTACTTCCTTCCGCCTTCGATCGCATCAGCTAATGCCTTTGCTTCATTGAATTTTTTTAGAGCCTCTCTATCCCAATATGCTGCTCCAGTAGGGCCTGCACTATTTCCTACTGCACGTTCTTGAGTTGCGTTGATCCAATACTCGTATGCTTGACGATTTAATGCTGCTACTTCTTCCCAGCGAGTTGCTTCCTCAAGTTTTTTAAGCGTTCCAACAGCTCGCGCTTCGATAGCCTTCGCTAAGCGATCAGAGGCCCAGGAAGCAGCAGCAGCAGCATTACCCCAACTCGTTGCATCCTCTGCCTTTCCTGCCGCTCTGGTCTCGATAGCTTTGAGATGATAGTCACTCTGCTTTTGGCTTTCGTGTGCTGCCTCTTCCCAGCGGGTGGCTTCTTCCAGTTTTTCACGCGTTCCAGCAGCTCGCGCTTCAATGGCTTTAGCTAAACGATCAGAGGCCCAGGAAGCAGCAGCAGCAGCATTACCCCAACTCGTTGCATCCTCTGCTTTTCCTGCGACTCTGGCTTCGATAGCTTTGAGATGATAGTCACTCTGCTTTTGCCTTTCTCTGGCTGCCTCTTCCCAGCGGGTGGCCTCCTCAAGTTTTGCATCGGTTCCAACAGCTCGCGCTTCGAT
>JBIRBD010000204.1:0-1994 GCA_044326465.1 Chthoniobacterales bacterium | reverse complement strand
TCTTCTTTCTCTGCTTACTCGCCTCATTAGCATTAAGCAACCTTTCTGCGGAGGAACCTTTTGTAAAAGAGCAGGTAACAGCTGCTAATTACTGCAGCTTTTTAAATCATACTGCAACAGTAAGCGATCCTGACCACCTCTATGAGGAGGCAGTGGAAAACGATCCATTCGTTACATCTATTGTGCGTATTGGAATGCCTGGGGGATATTCTTACCAAGTCATAGCTGGGCATGAAAACTTTCCGATAGCCTATGTTAGTTCCTTGAGTAAGGAGTATTACTCCGATTGGGTAAAAGGCAGCCTACAATCTATCAATGATAGCTTAGAAGATAATAATGCTATTTTAGATAATAACTCATTGAAGTTTAATAGAAGCAATTTCGAAATCCTTATCCCGTCGACCTTAGCACTTAGTTTAGTAGCGCCATCAACTTCTGTTTCGATACCAACATTAGAAAAAGTTGGAGGAATTGTAGGAATTCTTGGGCTCGTCGCGCTCTGCCCAGAATTGATGATGGAAGGTGGAGAAGTTGGGTCAGAAAGAGTAGTTGAGCAGCAGCCTTTGACAACTGAAGAAGAGAATGAGGTTTTAGAACCTACAATCGAAAGTCTTATTAGTGATATTTATAATACAGCAGTAATTAAAACTGCTATTAAGACCCATACTGATCTTTCACATGCTCAAGGTGAATTAGAAAATCTAAAAGCTCCTAGCAAAGAATATAAAGACTCATTGACCTCTGCTGAAGTTTTAAAAACAGAAGCGGGGTGTTCGGATGCTAAAGCTCAGACAGCTAAAGCTCAGACAGCTAAAGATGAAGCTGATGAAAATAAAATTGATGACGAGTTAACAGCCTATGCAGCTGCTGAAAAAGGCTGGCTCAATGTTGCGAAGGCTTATCAAGCTGCATTAAAAAAAGCCAAAGCAACTGACCCAAATAACTCGGCATTAGAAGCAGCTTTTAACAAAATAATCAGCGAAGCTGAAGTTAATGCCGCCGTTTGGCAAGTGCATCTTACGGCAATTGAACCAAGAAAAATCGAACATTTTTTAGCTAATGCAAAAGGAACGCCTAGCCGAGATAACGCTGAAAAAGCCAAATCTGTGTGGGCTCATGCTGTTGATGCTTATAAGAAAATAGCTACTAGAACAGCCGCTCATCATAATGATTTATTATTGCGTGAGATTCTTCAGCAACATCTTTTCTATGCCCAAGCTCGAGAAGAGCATTGGAACAAGGCCATTCATAAGCTTCAGAAAAATCAAGGTGAAGAACCAATCGACGAAACAACTCATTTAAAAACATTAGAAGAAGAAAAAAAGATCCATCATAAAAGCGTAAGAAATTATGTTTGGTTGAAACATACTGATCGTTCTTTTGAACATTGGGAGCTTCCTGGCGAATTACCGAATGTTGCTTCAACAGTTGATCTGAACTCTATTGAGCGGCCTGAGCTTTTAGACGAAGACCTCGAAAAACTAGGACGAAAACTTCTTAGGCCAACAATGTCCAACGGGCCATCTCCAGCTGCTAAAAAAATAACCGCCATAACCGCCACTGCCTCGCTCAGCGAGAATGATGTGTCACTTCAACTAGCTGAAAATGAAACCCCAACGCTTACAACTCCTCCTCTTATCGATATTGAAAAAGATTTCGAAGCGGAAATTATGGATGAAAGCCTGAAACCAAAGGAGGAAAACAGTATTCGTCTAGAAGCTCGCAAAAAAGCTAATGAACTCACTGCAAAAGCCAGTACAATAGCCAAAGCTATTAAAAGAGCCAGGGCAGTGCGCGCAGCAGAAAACGAGCCAGCTAGCGAAACCGATGAAAAAAAGAGCTTCTGGAGCGACATCAGTAGTAGCATTTTTGGAGGTTTGACCAGGGCAGATAACGATACCAAAAGCCTTAAAATCAACCCCAAAGATTTTGAAGAAGCCTGCGATGAAGCAGATGGAGCTGAAATGGAATGGCTCTCATTAGCTTGCCAAGCT
>JBIRBD010000207.1:0-1867 GCA_044326465.1 Chthoniobacterales bacterium | reverse complement strand
AGCAATCATCTTTTTTAAAATCTACCTCACTTCAAAAATCACAGAGTTTATCTGACCTAGCCAGCAGTGACACTCAGAGCTTACGACAAAGAGCCAGCTCGGCTGGTACTTTTTCTGATACTTGGCAGGAAGATTGGAATACATTTAATATTGCAAGAGGGGCACAAGCTCCCACTGCAGTTGCAGCAAGCGAGGCTAAAACCAATGCCGTTTACTTAAGATGTTTTATAATTTTCACGGCGATGTTTTGATGAGTATTTATATTTTCACGCGTTCGGCAAATAGGATATTTTGACATCTTGCGTTTTACTGCTCTTTGATAAAATCGACATCGTCTTTTAGGTAATCGTGCTTGAGTAATTTCATTAATAAGACGATTCATCCAACAAAATATTTCCTGAGGGGGAAAGGGCTGGCATGGCAACCAGTTTGCGACGAATAATATTAAAAGACTCCGTAAAAGATAATCGATCAGAGTCAATGTGAGCACGCAAAGCTGCTGCACTCATCAAGGTTCGCACAGCTCGATAAGCAAGCAGTAAGCCATAGAACTCTTGAAGTATCATCTCTGGACTCTGACTGCGTAAAAGAGTTTTGCCATCTTTGAGATGAGTTTTTATTTCATCAAACATAAGCTCTATCTCCCAGCGTTGTGGATAAAGTTTAGCTAGCTCTTTGGCTGGAAAGGCCTTTTCAGCAAGCAGTGTGGTCATTAAAATATAATCATTCTCTTTTTGTTTTGAGACTTGATATTTAATGATACGCACTTTGATGCCATTGATGTTATGACGACGATCTTTGGTAGAGGCATAGATGGTTGAAAGATAGGACCCATCACTCAACGTTTTCTCTACTGGCAGAACTAAACTTTTTTTGACCCTCCATAAAAGATCAGCGCCTGTAGCACTGGCTTGCTGCCAAAATTTAAAAGAAAAAAATAATCGATCCATCAGGCAAAGCATTCCTTTTGAAAGATCCTTAAGAAGCTTTTTAGCGAGAGCATTCTCACTTTCCAAATATTTACCAACAGCAATCGAACGTATTGCATGTGGACCGCATTCGCATAAAGCGACAAAGCGTAATTGAGGAAATGCCATTTTGCCTCGACTCGAATCTTGCTTTCCAAAATAAGCTTCATTCTTAGGACTATCTGGTACATCAAGCGTACTACCATCAATGGCCATCAAACGTAGACCATTGTAAAAACAGCCTCGTTGTCCTATTTTTCCTATTAGCTCTGATGTCTCTTCCCATAGTGCTTTAAGTGGTGCAACCCCCAGTCGTTTCCGTGCTCTAGCAATGGCTGCTTTTCCTGCAACTACGAGGGGTTTTTGAGGATCAAGCAATTTAATTCCTTCTGCTAGCGATTTTAAAACTTCGCGCGTAGCCTGCGTCATAAAGATTCCCATCGAAATGACGTAATAGATCAATGCATCGTTGGGTAATTCTCTTACTCTCTTGCTTGCTAATTCTTGTTTCTGCAAGATGCTTAAAATTTTCTGATGAGGATATACCTTTCCCAGTGGACCTTCGCCTAAATGCTTGGCAATTTGATTGCCTCTACTTGGCATCTTGATAACTTTTATTTTTTTCTTCCTTTGTGTCTTAGTTTTTCTAGCTTTCATAGAGTTGCTTTATGAAACTTCATAGAAGCAATTCTTTTCTTTGAAAACTAAATTATTAAGTAAACGGCATTGGGGTTAATCATCTTCCTCACACGCGCCTATGCGCAAGCGACTTCATACACAAACGCGCATAAAATAACCGCTGCGGAATACCGCTGGCTGGGAAGCCGCGGGATAGACTGCCAAAGGCAAGTCAATACCGTCTTGCGCGGGACAGACTGCCAAAGGCAAGTCAATACCGT
>JBIRBD010000182.1:0-2676 GCA_044326465.1 Chthoniobacterales bacterium | reverse complement strand
CAATACCTGCTGCTACTTCGAGGCCTCGAAGCCATGCACCGGCAGAGGTCAACGTGACAAGATTACGATCTTGTTGCTCCACCATTGTTGTCTTCACTTCATTTTCTGTAGCCTCCAGCTCATCTCGTAACTGATCCCATTCATCATGGTCTGCAAACTCTATCAAATTATTTCCACGCCTAAGAATACTCTGACTTACACCTAGCGCCTTAGCCATGGACATAATATCACGTCCAATATTTTTTACCTGCTGCCCATCTTGCGCCTCGACAGCGATATAACCATTGGTAATCAAGACGCCGACAGCCAATGCAATCTGCGCACGATTTGTTGTGACAGGGACACTACCTCCCCTCGCTAGTGCAGACCAATTAGGGCGACTCACCTTGTTGATTGCTGCAAAGCTCTCGCCCGGGCATGGCATACTTATGAAATCTACAAAAGAAGCTCTTTCTTGCTGTTCCGGCGTTAGATGATCAGAGGGCTCTTTCACCTTACCATAAGCAATGAGAGCGAGGCATTGACTAACGACTAAAAAAGCCAATATTGATTTTCTTCGGGTTGAAAAATTAGGAGCATTCATTCCTTGTAGTATTTATACTGTGCGCGCTCAATATCTGAGGTTTTTACATGCTCTTTTTAACTCTATCAGCGTTGTCATCGCTTACGTTATAACTCAGCGTCTCACGCGCACAGTATAATTCAGCGATCAATCTGTAAAGCATCCAGAATTTATTGATCTTCTTTCCTCCCCATTTTCCAAATTGGTAGATCCATGACACTTACTGGAATTTCTAAAATATCAGGCATATCATCGATGCGAGCGAAGAGGCTCGGACGCCCCGACTCTTGAGAAATCCCAAAAATAATTTTCAAAACAGGATAGTCTCCGACATCGTCATCCGGCGTATTTTCAGAAAGATGAGAGAGAAACTGGATTGTTGCCGCTGGACCTGGGTTAGCTGCAAGTCCTGATTTCATTAGGTTTCCGGAGGTAGCTGGTTGAAAAGCAAGGATGCTATTTTTTTCGAGAGCAGCGATCATTGTTTGCATTTTCTCTCCAGGAATTATAATCGCATATTCTCCATCACTGATCCAATTTTCAGCAGCATCTGCTTGTCGGCGAAGTGAAATATTGCATGATCCTTGACTGATAATAATGCGATCGACCGTATCAAGATTAAGGTGAAAAAAATCACGTGTGCGTAACGTGTCAGGCGAAATCATAAAAATTTTTTCAACGTTTGCTGATATTTTGAAAATAGAATGCCGCACTGAAGAGCGCACATAAACCGACTTTTTTCCTGGATCGTTTTTATCATCAACAACTTTACCAAGAGAGAGGATCGTTGGTGTTGTTCTGTTTTCCGAAAAGAGCGTCATCTCAGCACGTGGTTGATCAAGACCATAGGAAGAGAGATTGCCTTCATTGCTTCCTAAACGAGCTTCAATGGGCGCATTAAGAAGAGGTGTAATCCAGGCTTCTAAGGCTTCCCTCTTGATAGAGGCTTCGGTTGGCTGCGTCATGACCCAATGATCATTTTTAAAAACCGCTCGAAATTCTCCCATACCTTGCTGAACCCGTAGTTGAGTAAGCTCGCTCGGCTGCAGTGACGTTAGGGAATGATCCCTAAAATCATCATTAGGACGAAAAGCAATTTCAGGAAGTGTTGATGGAATAATAAAAACATCGCCGCGGTTGTTAAGGCGTGCAAAAAATTGTTTGTCGCCAACGCCCTCATTACCGAACGTTAGCGTCTGAGTTTTGCCATCTTCCTGTTGAATTGTAAGAGAGCGCTTGGAATTTTCAAGACCAAGACTAGAAAGACTGCGTCTGCTTTTTAATTCTCGTTGGTTTAAAATATCAACGGGCTTAACTTCCTTGATAGCTTTGATTAAACGCTCAACATAGCGAGCATCAGCTCGATCAGGTGGCGTTATCTCAATTCTCCACTCCCCCTCTGTTCGCTTCAAAATATGAGTATCATTGCCATCTACAATGGTGATCAGAGTAATTTTGTCTTCATTGATATCAAAAAGTGGATCACCAGGATTTCTCTGTTGGTTATTTTTAAAAAATAGCGACAAGAGAACCATTCCAACCGCTAAAATAACGAGAGCAAATGTTCCTCGTAAACTCATACTCTTCTCCTCCAAATACAGATAATACCAAATAAAGCAGCCAGACCTGGAATAATGATAATAGACCAGATAGCCACTTGTTTCATCTCTTTTTCACTCATGTTAAGTGTTAAGTAGGTCTTCATTTTAGCAGTATTGCCAGTTAGTTGAACACGATCAATGAGACCATTGAGCACACTTGAAAAAAAATCGAGGCCTACTTCTCCTATATTTTTATCATTAATGAAATCACAATTACCAACAACAACCATACGTGATGCGTTCACGGCAACGCGATCATCATGAAGCGCACCATGATCAGCCATGGCAGCAATGATAGGATAAGATAGATCACCTTCAAATTTCCTTGAAAAGACTTGTTCTCTGCATGATTGCCTCATTTCAAGGTCTCCTTGGACTTCATCAGCGGAAGCGATTTGCGAAGAAAGTTTAGCAAGGGGGATATCTTTCTCCTTGGCACCTTCAATAGACTTCTTTCCAAACTCTACTTCTGCTGCGAATTGCTGCGTCACTCCGGTGCTCGAAGCATCACAT
>JBIRBD010000201.1:0-2109 GCA_044326465.1 Chthoniobacterales bacterium | reverse complement strand
GCGAGTTTGGAAAGAAGTCTAATATCAGAACGATAAAAACCATAGCTAGCCTGAACCAAAGGACGAAGCTGTATTTCGTTATCAGAGTTTTTTAAAACCAGCGACTGAGTTGTTCCTAAAAAAAGAATATTGAGCCTAAGAAATTGCTTTGTTAGTTCGGAACCAGGAACAAAATCGCCTACTACATCACGCACAATGGTTGAAGGATTTTTACCAGGGAGCGTCCGTATGACGCGATCTGCGCGTGGCGTGATACCTATTTCAGTGAGCATTTGGCAGAACCGAGGAGTATCAGCTGTAGGATCAAGTAAAACAAAAAATCGCCCTGATTGTTTCCAATAATTTTTTAGCACTTCTATTTCAGTCTCCGAAAAATCCACACGAGCCCCATCAATTACTAGAAGAGCAGCGTCGTTAGGCACTTCCATTCTATTAGCAAGGTTTAAGTCAGTAGGAATAATATTCTGATATTTCAAATATCGACCGATGATTTCAAGAGGAGATTCTCCTGGAATGAATTCGCCATGACCTTGAAGAAAGTAGATTTTTTTTAATGGAACGCCACTCAAACTAATCAAGGCCGCATTAATAACTTGTTCTCCGCGAAAAGCAATTAATTGTGGAGACCCTCCAGAAACTGTTCCTGTGACATCGTATTCTCCAAGTTCTCTCATTGGAATAACGGTGCTGTGATCCAAATAATCAATAACGATCACGTTTTCATTGGGATTAAATTTATATTTTCCTTGAACCTCTCTTGCTCGCCCCAACTCTCTTATAGGATCGAGATATTCAACGACTAGATGCTCGCGCGCTTTAATTTGATATTCGTTCATCAAGGCCTCTACATCACCGTAAAGTTCTGTTCCCTCAATCAATGACGTTGGAGAAAAATAAATAATGATATGCGCAGGCTGCCTAATTCCAGCAAAGAGTACAGAACCTTGATCCGAAAGAGAAAAACGATGAGAGCGAGAGCAATCAACCTTTCGATAATAATGAAAAGCAACGTAGTTCATCGCAAGCAGTAGGCAGAGTGCAGAAAAAATCTGAAGCACAATGCGAACGACAACATGAAGGCGTGATGGGCGAGAGCTCATAAAATTTTACTACCCCTCTTTCACCTTCTCCATTTTCGTGATTGGAAAATCTGTAACGTTAAAAACAACACAAATGCTGTCATGCTCATATACCAAACAATAGGGCGTGTATCAATGAGTCCACGAGAGAAACTTGTCATATGTTCCATCGGAGAAAAAAAAGAGACTAATTCACGAAACTGCGGACTCCTGTTGCGATGCAGAAAACTCGTCATGCCAATAAAAAACATGATCACCATGAGACAGAAAGAAATCATGCCAGCTATGAGTTGATGAGAAGTCATAACAGAGGAGAGACAACCGACTGAAAGATAAAACATTCCCAACAGCAACAGCATTCCATAGGCTCCCATATAAGATCCATAGCTAGCGGCAGCGACTTGATGGGCAGAAGGCCAAAATAAAATGAAATAAAAAATTGTCGGCACCCAAAGCATCACAAAAAGGAAAAAAGCGCCGAGGAACTTTGCAAGTACCACTTGCATTGAGCGCACTGGTGCTGTCATCAAAGTTTCTATGCTACCGCTTCGATATTCCTCAGCAAAAAGCCTCATTGTGAGAAGAGGGCAGAGGAAAAGAAAACTCATCCAAAAAAAGATCGTATTAAAAAAGGCTTCTACGATCGAAACTTGCGCAGAACCATGATTAAGCAGATCGACACTCGCATAAAAATTAAAGCCCATAAGGAGTAAGAAAAAGAAAAGTATCACATAAGCAAGAGGCGTACGAAAATAAGTCGCCACCTCCTGTTTCCAAAGAATCAAAAAAGTTCGCATCAGAAAAAATAACAGGGATGAAAGGGGTTCAGCTGACAGGGTTACAGGCTACCGGTTAAACAGGCCTACGGCAAAAAGAACAAAATTTATTTAACGAATTTTATCTTAAGTTGACGCCACTGGATGCACAGTTATAAAAAACAGAATTATTGTAATTTTGGAGTTGTTTTAGAGCACTTTAAATAAAGCTATAGCCGCGCCAATTGAATAATAAATACACCAAACTTATTGAG
>JBIRBD010000097.1:0-7891 GCA_044326465.1 Chthoniobacterales bacterium | reverse complement strand
ATAACCTTGAACTAAAAACGTGAATGGAAATGAAAAATTTGACGCAATATAGTCGGACTGAAGCTGTTCGTTCTAAAGCCTCACTAACCGTGCAGGTTAGCCACGGCTTCATAACAACTAAGCTTCCGATCCAACTCCTTACGCCAACTTTCTCATTTTCATTCACGTTTTTAGGATGATCAGCTAGAGTTTTCCCTAGGCATGAACAGTCCATCCATTCCATCTAAAAAACCAAATCAAGAAAATCTCGGTGATAGTTTTCTTAACCGCTTGCAATCAATTGCTATTATCTCCGAGCCCAAGCCATTGCGTGGCCAAATAACTTCGGTTGTCGGAATGCTTGTTAAAGCAGTGCTCCCAGGATCAAAAATTGGTGAACTCTGTGAGTTAAAGCGTCCTGGAATTAAAGAGCATCTCGATGCTGAGGTGCTTGGTTTTACCGAAGATTGCGCGCTCATTATGCCGCTTGGAGATTTTACAGGGCTTTCATTAACAACAGAAGTTATTGCCTCAGGCAAAGTGCATCAAGTTGGTGTTGGTCCAGGGTTGCTCGGAAGAGTTTTGGATGGGTTAGGAAGAATTATGGATCATTCGGGAATCCCTTTTGTTCCTGAAACCTATTACAATGTGATTGCTGATTCACCCGATCCATTGGAACGATCACTTGTTAAAGACCCTCTCTCACTTGGTATCCGCGCCATTGATGGACTCCTTACTTGCGGTGAGGGGCAACGCATGGGTATTTTCGCTGCTGCTGGAGGAGGTAAGTCAACACTGCTTGCGCAGATTGTTAGTAATACAGAGGCAGATGTTATTGTCATGGCTCTCATTGGTGAGCGAGGTCGGGAAGTTCGTGAAGCTCTTGAAATGACGCTGACGCCTGAAAGCAGGCTGAAGACGGTGATGGTTGTTTCGACATCGGATCGCCCAGCATTAGAGCGTGTGAAATCTGCTTATGTGGCAACAGCTGTTGCTGAATATTTTCGCGATCAAGGGAAAAAAGTTCTCCTCTTGATGGACTCTGTAACGAGATTTGCTAGAGCACAACGTTTGATCGGATTAGCTACAGGGGAGCCTCCAGCAAGGAGAGGATATCCACCATCAGTTTTTTCAATATTGCCACAACTTTTAGAACGAGCCGGTCCCGGTGTTAAAGGATCTATTACGGCGCTCTATACGGTGCTTGTTGAGGGAGACGATATGAATGAACCAATTGCTGATGAAGTCAGATCCATTCTTGATGGACATATCATTCTCTCTCGCAAATTAGCCGCTTCTAATCATTATCCAGCTATCGATATTCTAGCCTCTATAAGCCGCGTAATGACACAGATTGTTCAACAAAAACATCGCACTGCTGCAGGGCGATTCCGCGAATTATTATCAAAGTATCAAGATGCCGAGCTTCTTTTAAAAATAGGAGAATACAAATCTGGAAACGATCCTATCACCGATGAAGCTATTGCAAAAAACAGTCAGATGAATGAATTTCTTCGTCAGGGACCTGATGATCATTCAACATTTGCAGAGAGTATCCAGCGGCTTGAACGCTTAGTATAAAATATTCATAATAACATATTGTATAACGCTTTATTCTTATTTTCACTTCATACTCATCATGAAAACCTATCCTCTCGCAGCTGTTAGATCATTGAGGATAAAAAAAGAGGATGAGGCTATTCGCAAACTCACCGCGGCTCGTCTTGATGAGGAGATAAAGCGTGAAAAGGTTAAAGAGGCTCAAAAAGCTCTTGATGATTATCTCCTCTGGATGAAAAATGAAGCAGAGCGTCTTTTTGCATCTATTCTTGGTAAAGAGAAACATATTCATGAAGTGACGGAGGTGACAAATCAAATTGCATGGAATCGATCACAGCAGGCTACTTATGTTGTCGCTTTAGAAGATGCTGGTGAGCGGCTTCGCGAGGCAGAGATTTATACGGCAGCTTGTATTAAGGAACAAGAAAGTGCCTATAAAAATGTGTGGAAAATAGATCGACATCGTGATGTTTGGGCTCAAGATGAGAAAGTTCGTGAAGAATATGAGGAAGAAGGAGACCTGGAAGAAATTGCAGCTATTATTTTTTCGATGAGCTAAACCTAAAAACCTAAATAAAAATAAAAAAATTAACCCAATACAGTCGGACCTAAACTGTTTTTTCTAAAGTCTCACTAGTCATCCTAAAAACGGCAATGGATCGTGGCAAATTAACGCAATATGCTCAGCCTTAAAATGATTTTTCAACTGGCTCACCTACCCATTGGGTATGCCACGAGCTTTTAAAAATCATTTTTAGACTAAGCTCTTACGTTAATTTTCTCACTCCCATCACCGTTTTTAGGATCATGCAGGCTAGCTGCGGTTTTATAGACCATTCAGTGTGCGACTTTTAGGTTAAACTCTCTGCTATGAATCCTGTAAACTCTTCGACTCTTTATACGGCGGCTCCTAAGGCGCTTGTTGAGCAACCTCGACAAGATGAGTTGCAAAGTAAGACTAATGCTTCCGCTGCTTATCATGATAAAAAAATAATACAAACGGATAAAACTCATTTTTCTGCCTCACCTCATTTTCATGACCAAAAAATAAATGAGCGTGTGCTTCAATTTTACAAAACTGATGAGGATGAGAAAGATTCTGATTTTTCTGAAAAAGAGAGTGAGGTAGGCCAAGAGGCATTGCATCAGCATCAAGGGGTAGGCAATGAGGCTATGCCTCTCTTAAAAGTTCTTCCATGCAATCCTTTTTTGGCAACAAGCCAACAATCTTTTTCGAGTCAGACCGCTTCCTTCGCTAGTCATGAGATAGTAAGTTCCACGCTGCCTGCAGTTTCATTGCCAACAGATGATGAAGCAATGAATACTCTCTCTTCAGAGGCAATGATCAATGAACTTCTTCCCCAGAAGCTTCTATCAACAACTGCAGGAGCGAGTTCTTTTATGACAGCTCCATCTTCTCTTCCTGCTATCTCAACGACTCAATCCACTGCTATAACGTCTCCTAGCATTGATAACGATACAACATCATCTGATGAAGAAGATCTTTTTTCTCTTGAGGTAGCAAGTGGGCAAAGTAATAAAACAGTAGCATCCCGATCAGAAGATGGAATTGCTGCAACAGTCCCTGCTTCCTCTCTTGTTAGTGGTGTTGTTACTTCTCAGGGAAGCAATTCATTAAGCACCTCCGGAATGACTCAAAATAGACTTTCTGAGCCGATGGCTGCTACTATTCGCTTAAATCAGTTTATTGACGAATTAACAGCGGCTGCGGATAGAGTACGCTTCAATACAAGCAGTGGTAATGATCTGACTATTAATTTGAGAAGCGATGTGCTAGAGGGAACAAGTGTTCGCATCAATGCTACACCTACGCATATCGCAGTTTCGTTTGCTACTAGTAGCGTTGAAAGTAATGCACTACTTAGTTCTAATGTAGCCCTCTTGCAAAGCCATCTCGTCTTAATTTTCCCTGGGCAATCTGTTAATGTTAAAACTGATTTTTTGACAGCAGCTAGTTCTTCCAATTTTGGGAACGAAGAGGAACGCTCCGGTAATGATTCAGCTGGAAATGATAAAAAAAACAAGGGGGATTTGTAGCTAATCTTCATTCTGCTTGGGTATAGGTTCAATATTTCAACTTTTTCATGATGACTTCTTACAGACCGCTTGAGATTTCTCAACTAGATAGGGGCATTCTTCATGAGCTCATTCTTTCTAAAAGAGTGTTTGGTATTTCTCAAAAAAACCGATCATTGAAGATACGATTTTTGAGGGCTTCTACTAAATTAATAGAAAATGCTCCTTTTTCATTTTCTCTTAATATCAATCAACAACGTGCTCATTTATTGCTAGAGCCAGGATTAGAAAGTTTTTTAACGCAACGCTTGCAAGAATTGGGTGGAATAGATTCTTTACCTGAGGAATTTCGTTCCTCTTTGATGGCCTTATGTAGCCGAGAAATTATTAACTCATTAGAAACGCTTTTGCAGCTTCCAATTGCTTTGTGGGACGAAACTCAACAAGATGAGGTCAGCGGATGCAAAAAGGATTTGTATTTTGAGGTAATTAATGACAGAGAAGTGGTTGAAGCTATTGGAAAGATCACGCTTTCTTCAGAGCTTGTAGAAAAAATTATCTCCTTAGCTCTGACTCTTCCTTGCATGGAGCGTCCTCTGCTTTCTGAGTGTCTTCTCGAGGGTGAACTCGTCATTTATACTACTAATTTGTCGCTTGATGAATGGGGGAGCCTTACTGCAGGGTCACTTTTATTTTTAAAGGAAGATTCTGCCCTGGTTACGGGTAAAGGAAGTTTTCTGTTAAAGCATGGAAAGATGATGCCTCTTTCTTTTGATCAGCAGCATCTTCAATCACTTGTTCTTCCTTTAACAAAAGTTATTCCTAGTGGCTTTACGCCAGCGCATCATCTTGAGTCATCAGCAAAGGAGAAAACAGATGTTTTCGTTTCCTCTGAGTTTCTAAATGGGAACATCTTAGAGAACACGTTAGCGCCTGTTGAACTAGCTCTTAGTGTTGGCACAATTTCTCTATCTATTGACGAAATTATTAATCTTGCTAGCACTTCTTTACTTGTTTCTCCGATGAAAGTTTCCCATCCAATCAAAATTTTAGTACAAGGAGAGATGGTAGGAACAGGAGAATTGGTCAAAATCAATCATCAATACGCTCTCTTTGTCACTCAAGCATGAAAGGCATAGATACTTGTAGTTGCTCACCTCCTTCTGGAGATAAGCAATGTTTGTTGGTTTTTGGTTGATAGCGAAGAAACAACTTTTTTTAAACTGCTAAAAAAGAAGCGTTACGCTAAGAGGCTATATAAAATAGGACTTTCAAAAAAATAAATCTTTCGAACAAAAACAACCAACAACTAACAACCAAAAACTTTTTTGCTCGCCTGCTTCGTAAGAAGGAGATGAGCAATTATGATAACTCTTATGACACTTAATACAGGAAATCCTTTAGAGCTTATTCTCGTTTTAATGGGAATGGCGATGCTTCCATTTATCACCGTAATGGTAACTTCGTTTGCTAAAGTAATCGTTGTTTTTAGCTTAGTTCGGACCTCTCTAGGTCTTCAATCAAGTCCTCCTAACATGGTTCTTAATGGGATGGCTCTTATTTTGTCAGTCTATGTTATGTTCCCGGTGCTTTCAGATACTTACCGTTTAGCAGAGCAGACTAATTTATCTAATATTACACTCTCATCGGCTGTTCCTATTCTCAATACGATTAAAGAACCGATACAAACATTTCTTAATAATAATAGTAAACCCTCGATTCAGAAGTTTTTTGTGGTGACAGCAAAACGTATCTGGCCTCCAAAATATGGAGCTACTGTTTCTAAGACAGATATGGTTATTTTGCTCCCCTCATTTCTTGTCTCTGAATTAACAGCTGCTTTTCAAATAGGTTTTATCCTCTATCTACCATTTATTATTATTGATCTTGTTATTTCTAATATCCTTATGGCGCTTGGAATGATGATGCTTTCCCCAACAACTATTTCCCTTCCTTTTAAGTTACTGCTTTTTTGCTTTGTCGATGGATGGACTCGGCTTATGGATGGGCTGATTATGACTTATCGTATTTCATAATATTTTACCGTGGATCAAAATACATCTGTAAATCTTGTTTCGCAAGCGATGTTATTAGTGTTAACATCGTCGCTCCCTCCTATTATTGTAGCAACCGTTGTCGGTTTATTAATTGCTCTTTTTCAAGCGCTAACACAAATTCAAGACCAGACATTGCCTTTTGCAGTTAAGATTGTTGCAACATTCTTAGTTATTGTTTATGCCATGAATTATGTTTTTGGTGATCTCTACAATTTTGCGATGATTTCATTTCGTGATTTTCCAATCATGATTAATTAGAGTCTGTTTTCATAAATCGAGTTAATATGATGTTATGGAAAAGCTTAAGTTTTTTTTCACAGATGCTCCTCTAATTATACTCCTTGCCTCTGTCCGTGCTGGAATTGTTTTAACTATTGTTCCTTTTTTTGGAGCTAGCGGCATGCCTCGCCAGGCTTTACTCATTGTAACTATAGGAGTTATTGTTCCGATGACACTGCCAACACTTCCCATCGGAGACATGAGTGTCTTTTTTACAGCAGTGCTTGTTTTAAAAGAGATTTTCCTTGGAATACTGCTTGGATTTTTTATTTCCATTGCTTTTTGGGGTGTTGAAATTGCTGGTGAACTTATTGATCTTCAGCGTGGTGCAACAGCTGGAGGAATTTTTAATCCAATGTTAGGAGCTCAAGAATCCCCAGTAGGGAGTCTTTTTCTCCGTATTGTTAGCAATGTCTTTTTTGCAACAGGAGGTTTTTTATCTTTTTTCGGGGTCCTTTTTGAAAGTTACTATGTTTATCCGGTTGGTAACTTTTTGCCACCTTTTGTTACAGGTTGGCAGCACTCCGTCTTTCCATTTCTTACGAAAATTTTCCAAATGGGCGTTCTTTTTGCGTCGCCATTATTAATTATATTTTTCTTTATGGATTTTGGTCTTGGGTTAATGAATAGATTTGTTTCACAGCTCAACGTTTTTTTTATCTCTCTTCCGATTAAAAGCGGGCTTTGCTTTTTATTCATGCTCTTTTATCTTAGCTATCTTATTCAAGGATTTCAGCAGGATATGTTTACTGGTCAGGGGGCAGCGGCTTTTTTAAGGGGGATTTTTCAGTGAGCGATCAACCGAGTGGAGAAAAGACAGAGCAACCTACGTCAAAAAGGTTGCGCGATGCGAGGAATAAAGGGCAAGTTGTTCGAAGTACAGATATTGTAACAACTGTTTGCACTTTTTTTGTTATGGGGGTTCTTTCCATTATGTTGCCAGGAATTTGGAAAGATCTTGTCAAGTTTTATGATGTTATCTTTGCTGCAATCGCTGCGCCAATGCCTGCCTCTGTCATGGATTCTGTGGAATTAATAAATCCATATCTAATTTCATTTATTTTCCCTATTAGTATTGTGGCCGCTATTGCTGTCGTTATCGCTAATGTAGGTCAGTTTGGTTTTCTTTTAGCATTTGAGTCACTTAAATTAGATATTTCTAAGTTAAGTCCAATGAGTGGAATAAAGAAAATTTTTTCCATGAAGACTCTTGTTGAGCTAACAAAATCTATTATTAAAATAATAATTTTTTCAGTTCTTCTTTACGACGTTGTTAAAAAATCAATAGGACCATTAGTTACATTGCCATTCGCGAGTTTATTCAATGGAATGACCGTTGTTCAGCCAATGTTTAAAAGTTTTATTACGACCTTTATGCTTTGCTACGTAGCCATTGCTGTTCTTGATTATTTGATTCAGCGACGGATTCTGACCAATGAACTGATGATGACAAAGGATGAAATAAAGAGAGAAATGCATGAATCAGAAGGTGACCCTATGATTAAGGGAAATAGACGTCGCCTGCAGCGCGAGATGATTTTTGAAGATACAGCAACGGCTACAAGAAAATCAACCGTCCTTGTTACCAATCCAACTCATTATGCAGCAGCTATTTATTACGAACGCGGAAAAACCAGCTTGCCTGTCTTAAGAGCTAAGGGAACAGGATTCATTGCCTTGCGAATGATTTCCGTGGCTCGTCATGAAAATATTCCGATCGTCGAAAATATTCCGCTAGCACGCGCCCTTTATAATCAATTGGAAGTTAACGATATTATTCCACAGGATTTGCTGGAACCTGTAACAGAAATTTTACGCTGGGTACGGACACTGCCGCCGCGTGTTGCAGAATAAAAAAGATGTCATCTATAAATTTTGTTTTACGAAGTCCTATAGGTAAAGAGCTCGATGCTCGATTTAATGAATTTTTCTTTAGGAAAAATCCAGAAGAAAGCCCTATGGCTCGTGCATTAGTTGCT
>JBIRBD010000010.1:0-26273 GCA_044326465.1 Chthoniobacterales bacterium | reverse complement strand
CTAAAAATGATTTTTAAAACGGCGAAGCATACCTGGAAGGTACGTAAGCCGGTTGAAAAAACATTTTGAGGCTGAGCATATTGCGCTAATTTACAACGATCCATTGCCGTTTTTAGGTTGAAGTCTTTTGGACTAATTCTGCACAAAAAAATAGCCCAAGTAAACTTGGGCTATTTCTTTCTAATGAAAAAGTGTCTTTATGATGATTTATTGCTTTGCAGCAATAAAAGGCTGTGCCGATAGTGGCTTGCCTTAACTAAAGGAGTTGCTATTTTGCAACAACAGGCTGGGCCGATAGTGGTTGATCACAAGATGCTTGGCCATTTTTGTGTGTTTCACGCCAATGGTTTTTCAGTTTGTCAATGATAGGCTGCATTGTCGGATCTTTCTTAACGATCGCCTGGCATAGAGCGCGTTTGCAAGCGATGTTTTTTTGTCCAACAAGCGATGGATTCTCAGCGAGAGCAGCTTCTTTAGCACAACAGAAACGATGACGCTCTTCTTTTGTTAAAACATCATGAAGATGTTTTTGATGAGAAGCGTTATCAGCGAGAGAACAACATTTTTCAGCCGGAGTTTTTTTGGAGCACGTTGGCGCCAGAACGGGATTAGAACTAGAACTATTTGTTGCCTGCTGCTGCGCAAAAGCAAAACCAGTCATGCAAAGGGTGGAGAGAAGCGTTATTAACAATTTTTTATTCATAGTGTTTGATTAATATAAGGTTGTTATTACCGACATTGAGATAAAAGCTAATGCAGGTTTTTCTGGTTGTCAAACTGCCAAACTCATTACCGTTGAATCTTTTATTTCAGTCTAAAAAGAGAACTCACCGATTCTCCCTCATGAATACGTCGAATTCCTTCCCCAAGTAATTCAGCAATCGAAAGCACCTTTACGCGATCATCAACATCGTGTCGTGGTGGAACGCTGTCAGTGGTAATAAGTTGTTTGATTTGAGAATCTTTCAATCGCTGAACGGCTAAATCAGTTAATACGGCATGGGAAACGCCTGCATAAATATCACCAACGCCCAACGTGCGTAATATTTTTGCAGCGCTTGTTATGGTACCTGCGGTTTCGGTGAGGTCATCGATAATTAAAACATTTTTCCCTTCAACGTCACCAATGACATGAAGAGCCTCAACCTCGGTGGCATTGTGACGGCGTTTGACAACGATCGCTAAACCAGCACCTAAAGCCTCTGCATACATCGAACCCATTTTTACACCTCCAACATCAGGCGATACAACGACAAGATTTTGAATATTCATGGATCGAATATGTCCTACCATGACAGGTAGTGCATAAAGATGATCAACAGGAATATCAAAAAAACCTTGTAACTGTTGAGCATGAAGATCCATGGTCAATACGCGTTGCACACCAGCAGCCACAAGAATATTAGCCACAAGTTTTGCGGTGATCGGTACACGCGGCTGATCCTTTCTGTCTTGACGAGCGTAACCAAAAAAAGGAATTACCGCGGTGATACGATTCGCGCTAGCGCGCCGAGCTGCATCGACCATGATGAGCAGCTCCATAATATTTTGATTGGTGGGCGGGCATGTTGGCTGGACAATAAAAATATCGCGACCACGAATATTGTCATTAATTTTGACAAACGTTTCGCCATCTGGAAAAGAAGTGACGGTGGCATTACCTAGGGTCTCTCCTAAATAAGCTGCAATATCAGAAGCAAGCTGGCAGTGAGCGGATCCAGTGAATATTTTTATTTTAGGCATGATTTTTTAGTAGCTCTGTTGCGGAGCGTCATTAAGTGGAATTGTCGGTTCAATACAAATTTGCTCTAAATGCCTTAGATAAGCAGCCTGCATGGTATCGCAGCGCTCGCTTATTGATGGATCAATTTGTTTCATTCTTTGAAAAAGCAACTCATAGTAAGCGCGTAGATTTTGACGTTTTTCTTCATCGGAGGCTGCTTTGTCGGCTTTTAGTCGCAGCGCAATAATTGCCTCTTCTTTTTCTGCCTGAGTACGCACTTCATAATAGCGAACTTTGATCTGTTCTTTTTTCTTTTCGATACTTTCCGTTGAGGCAACAGGTGCTTTTTTTTCTTCTGAAGAGTCTGATGGCAAGCCACTAGGATCATTAGGCAGCGACTCCTTCGTTTCTATATTTGTGGATTCAGGAGGAGGAATCATCGATGGATCTGTTGGAACAACGGATGAGGAAGGCTCTGCTGCTGGATCTGTAATGGCATTTTTTTCCACATCATTTTTATTAGTACTTGTTGCATCTGTAGATGCCGTATTGGTTAAAGCTGCTGACCTCGTTGAGGAGGAACTATTAAGATCACTAGCAACTGGAATTGCCTTGGAGGTAGGAGCTTCTTGCGCAATGAGTGAAGAGGCGACTAGAGAGATGACTAATAAAAAAGTCGCATGTACGTGCAGCATTCTGGAAAAAATAGAAGTTCGAGCTTTTGCAGAGTCTTTAGATTTTCGAAAAGAAAAACTCCTTAATAAAAAGTGAGATGATGAAGTGAATGGGTACAAAGCTACCAGAAAAATTTTTGGTTGAGTACATGATGATAAAAAATAGGTGTTTGTAAGGAAATCACAAAATATACCATTCGCGTGCGAGTTTTAGGTTTTTCACGATGGATTTTTTGTTGTCAGCAAGATCCGAGAACGCAGCCGAAAACAAAAAGGACAAGTAACAAAACCTAAAAATCAAACGCGAATGGTATATCATCCGTGATGAGCATGCCATAGCAATTCTCTGCTAGCGCACGACAACATTGATAATTTTCCTGGGCATTTTCTCCGTGGAGCATTTTAAGGACCAGCTTCTGACATGTAGAAACATCCAAATTCTGCACTGCTTTTTTCACTCTTGGTACAAGAATAGGACTGGCGCTGAGCTCATCAATACCAAGACCTACCAGCAGCGGAGTGAATAAAATATCCCCAGCAAGTTCACCACATACCCCAACCCAGATACCAGCTTGATGAGCAGTATCAATAATTTTCTTTAATGTGCGAACAATTGCTGTATCAGCCGGATTATACAAGTGAGCGACGATTTCATTTCCTCGGTCCACAGCTATCATATATTGAATCAGATCGTTGGTGCCGATGCTAAAAAATTTAACCTCTTGAGCTAAAAGATCAACAACCATGACAGCGCTTGGGACCTCTATCATAATGCCAACTTCGAGCCCTTCAAAAAAAGGAGTTCCTTCGTCGCGTAGTTCTTGCTTGGCTTCTTCGAGCACGGAATTCGCCTCTCTTAATCCTTCAATTCTCGCAATCATTGGATACATGATTTTGAGATTACCAACAACCGCAGCTCGTAAGAGCGCTCTTAATTGCGTTTTAAAAAGAGCACGATGTTGTAAGGCAAAACGAATACCTCGACAACCTAAGGTAGGGTTTGCTTCTGCAGGAATGGCAATAAACTTTACTGGCTTATCAGCACCAATATCAAACGTGCGAATGGTAACATTATGAGGTTTTGATTTCTCAGCAATTTGCCGAAAAACTTTATACTGCTCTTCCTCGTTCGGAGGAGTAGAGCGGTTTAAATATAAAAACTCTGTGCGATAAAGGCCGACTCCTTCAGCGCCACTTGCAATAACGCTCTCTATTTCTTTAGGCAATTCAATATTCGCAGAAAGAGTGATGTGGCGGCCATCGCGTGTGACAGGCAAGGTCGTGCGAATTTTTTTTAAGTCTGTTTCAAGATGATGTTGTCGTAGTTTTATTTCATGATAACGACGTACTGTATCAACTGTTGGATTTATAATGAGCATCCCTCCATAGCCGTCTAACAAAACATCGTCGCCATCTTCCAATTCTGAAACAATCTGGTGAAGGCCAACAATTACTGGAATACCAAGTGCTCTTGCAATGATGGCCGTATGAGAGGTTTTGCTGCCTGCTTCCGTCGCAAATCCAACAACATGATCACGATAAAGCATGACGGCATCAGAAGCAGTAAGCGTATTAGCAATCAAAATATGATTGTGACTGTCTTCTAGAAGGCGTTTTCTAGGTTTGCCTAAAAGATGATGTAAAATCCGCTGAGAGACATCTTCAATATCGAGCGTTCTTTCACTTAAATAAGCGTGTTCTGCCTTGCTCAGCCTTTTGCAAGAACGCTTCACAACCGTGTCAAAAATATACTCAATGTTGCAACGATCTCGTTCCAATGATTCGAGGACTTCTTGAAACAACATCGGGTCTTCAAGTACGAGCAAATGCGCATCAAAAAGATTGGCATTGCTTTCTCCAATTAAGCTAGCGATTCGTCGTTGTACTTCTAGAAGCTCTTGCTGTGTTGCGAGAATAGCTTCCTCAAAACGTTTAATTTCAGCAGAAAATTCTTCTTCTTTAATTTTTCGAAAAGGAACTTTTTCCGTTGCCGGCAGATGAAGAAAAACAGTCCCTTCAACAATTCCTGGAGCCACGGCAACGCCATGATAGCATCGCTCTGCTTTTATTGATGTATTGGTTTTGCTCATTACTGGAATAGACTCTGTCTATAAAATATTAATTTTTGAAGAATGTTTTTATTTTATTTGGTGATCAAGGTTAGAGGAGTAACAGTAATGGATAGGGATAAAAAAGAAGTTATGAGTAAAAGATGGCGCGTTAGGAAGCGTAATAAAATTTATTACTGATTTTGCAATCCATTTTTAAAAAAATAATGAACTGATAACGAATACCTTTTTCCGCATAAAATCTCTTCTTCTCATTACTTTTTTTTAAATCATGAAGTTTCTCTTTTTTTCTGGGCATGCTCACCTTGCCTTAGATCCCTATTCAGAGGCCTCTTCAGGCGGCGCTGAGCTGCAAGTAGCTCTTTTATCACGAGAGCTTGTGAAGCGAGGGCATCAGGTCACTCTCCTCGCCGCAGAGACAGGCCAATGCGATGGTGTTGTTTGGGAAGGAATCAAAGTACGCACCGGAGGAGGCTTTGATACGGGAAAAATTTTTGATACAGTGCTTGCGCTACCCAAGATCATCAAGGTGATTTCGGAAGAAAAACCTGATGCCATCATTGTCTATGGCTGGACATCGTTACTTTATTTTTTAGCAAAGCTGCGTAGCCTCATAAAATATCGTCTTATTTTTGTTTGCGCGCTTGATTCGGAAATTGATGGCCGATTTTTTTGCACAAATCCTTTGAGAGGTTATTTTTTTAAAAAAGGAATGCATGCTTGCGACGTGCGTTTCGGCATTACAGAACATCAGGCCAAGCTTTTTCGTCAGCAAGAAATGAAATGCGATGTGATGAGACTCTTGTTACAAGATCCTATGATAAGCAAGGTGAAGCCATTAGAAAAAAAGGAGATTGATTTGCTTTGGGTCGCCCGTTGCAACGTCGTCAAACAACCCTTATTATTTCTCGATCTTGCAGAGCGCTTGCCAGAAGCCCGTTGCCAAATGATTTGTTCCGCTCAGGATAAAAAGCTTTGGCAAAGAGTAAAAGATAAGGCAGCTCTGTTATCTAATGTGGAATTTTTAGAAACAGTCCCCTATCGTCATATTCAACATCATTTCGATCGCGCTAAGGTTTTTGTGAATACTTCACTCGATGAAGGTGTCCCAAATACCTTTATTCATTCGGGTCTCGGCGAGGCAGCGATTGCTTCACTCCGCGTTGATCCTGATAAAATGTTCGAGCAATTTCAGGCTGGAATATGTGCACAGAATGATTTTGAGCAATTAGTCACGGGCATGCGTTCTCTTTTGCAAGACGAGCCTTCACTTACATTCGCTCAACAAGAAGCGGCTCGTTTTGTCAAAACATGGCATAACAATGAAAAAAATGTGGACGTTTTTTTAGAGGGGATCGAATTGTAAAGGTCAGGCTACTTGTATGAAACGCGTTCTCCACATCATTGACCATCTCGGCTTAGGCGGTGCACAAGCAGTCTTGTTTGATCTCGTCACGCTGGCCGATCGCTCGCAGTGGAAAATTGAAGTTGCAGCCATGCATGGACGTGGTCTTTTTGCAGAAGAACTAGAAAAGCATGGCATCACCGTGCACTCGCTGGCTGCTTCATCCCGCTCGCTGCGCTATCTTCCTGCATTTGCGAAACTGCAACGCAATTTCGACCTTCTTCATTTCCATCTCTCCGGAGCCAACTGGATTGCCAAGCCACTTGCAGCCTTTGCTAGTGAGCAGCCGCGCATCGTGCATGATCATGCTAGCGCCGACTTAAGATTTCGTGGCATTGGCTCAATGATGATTGATGCCATGATGCATCGCTTCTCATCACACACGGTTGCTGTATCGCCCGAAGTAAAAACTTTTCTCCAACATTACGAAGCACTTTCTTCTGATGAAGTTACCGTGATTCCTAATGGTATTAACACGGAGATTTTTAGGCCTTGTACGACTCTCGAGAAAAAAGAGGCACGCCTGCGTTTTGACTTAAAAGAGAATGAAATCGTTATTGGAACCGTCGGGAGATTAGCTTCAGAGAAAAATCAAAAATTATTTTTGCAAGGAGCAAAACAATCGATCGATCGTGGCCTCTACGCTACCTTCCTCCTTGCTGGCACAGGTCCGGAGGAAGTGGCTTTGCGTCTCTATGCCGATGAATTAAAAATCAGCGAGCACGTAAAGTTTTTAGGACAAGTAAACGATCGAATCTCACTTTATCGAGCTCTCGATCTTTTTGCCCTCACCTCCTTATATGAAGGGTTACCGATGGTATTGCTGGAAGCCATGGCTTCAGGTATTCCCGTGCTGAGCACTGATCTTGAAGGAATTCGGCATGCTTTAGAAAATGGTTATTATGGAACTTTGATTCCATCAGGCGATGCAGAGGCCTTGGCAGATGGATTTCTAAACCATGCTAACGAAAGAGGAAAAGAATTAGCAGCAAGCGCACGTCAGCATGTCGAAAAAAACTTCAGTGCAAGGAAATCGGTCAAGCAGATCAGTGAGCTCTATTACAAATTGCTTTGATCTTGCGTAATAGCTCATCTCCTAACACAACAGTCGTCGTGTTAGCGCTTCCCCTGCTACAGCCGGATTCGCTTTTCCTTTTGAAAGCTTCATTACTTGACCTTTTAGAAAATTGAGCGCAGCTGCTTTTCCTGCTTTAAAATCAGCAACAACACTTGGATTGGAGGCGATCACCTGATCACAGAAGGCCTCAATGGCACCAGTGTCGCTTACTTGCTCCAAGCCCTTTTCACGAACGACCACGGTAGCTGCTTTTCCGCTTGTCATCATTTCTGCAAAAACTTCTTTTCCTTGACGACCGCTAATGGTGCCTCCCTCAATAAGCGACGCAAGCTCTGCCAAGGCGGCAGGCTGCACAGGGCAATCAGAAAAAGAAATCGAAGAGGCACTAAGAGCACTCAAGAGATCGTTGATAATCCAGTTTGCAATTGATTTTGGTTTGCAGTTTTTTGCAGCGGCAACAGCAGCCTCAAAATAAATTGCTAGTGGCATATCTTCCGTTAGTACTGAGGCATCATATTCGCTAATGTCATAATCTTTGATGAGCCGATTGCGCTTCGCCTGCGGAAGCTCTGGCATGCGTGCCTGCGCATTCAGGAGAAGCTCCGCTGTATAAATGGGTAATAAATCAGGGTCAGGAAAATAACGATAATCATGCGCTGACTCTTTAATACGCATAAGCGTCGTCTCACCACGATCGTCGTCCCAGCGGCGTGTTTCTTGACGCAGGAGACCTCCAGCAGAAACAATTCCAATTTGACGTTCGATTTCAAAAGCAAGCGCACGGCGCACACCACTAATGGTATTGAGATTTTTTAACTCGATTTTTGTACCATATTCTTTTTGATCACGAGGACGAACAGAAACATTGACGTCACAACGCATCTGACCTTTTTCCATATCGGCATCGCTGATATTTCCTGTGACAAGAATTTGTCGCAGCGCTGTGAGATAAGCAAAAGCCTCTTCTGGTGAGGTAATATCAGCCTCGGAGACAATCTCCATCAAGGGCGTTCCTGCACGGTTAAAATCGATGCCACTTGTTGTTTCAAAATGAAAACTCTTTGCCACATCTTCTTCTAGATGAATCCGAGTAAGAGGAATTTTTTTCTCGGCTGCTGCAGCTGTTTTTTGCACTTCTTTGGGATATGCCCTCTCATATAATGAGACAGCGCCTCCAAGACAAAGCGGTTGGTCGTACTGCGAAATCTGATAATTTTTTGGCATGTCGGGATAGAAATAATTTTTCCTATCAAACTTGCAAATTGCTGGAATGCTACATTCCAACATTAACCCTGCAAGCGTCGTTAAATAAAGCGCTTCATGATTAATTGTTGGCAATGCCCCTGGCAAACCAAGGCAGGTTGGGCATGTGTGCGTGTTAGGCTCTGCGCCATATTCCACAGCACAGGAGCAGAACATTTTGCTTTTTGTTTTTAGTTGGGCATGGACTTCAAGTCCAATCGTGGCGACGTAATTCATTGACAAAGTTGAAGAGTTGAAGAGTTGGGTATAGATCAATTTTTGTTTGGAAGTAGGATTTAGCGAAAACTTTAATGAAGGTCCTTAGGCTTTTGAACCTTTCAATTTTTAAGGCGCTGGCTTCTGCAATGCATAATTCAATGCACTCGTAAGATCAAAAGCCTTGAGTTGTTCTATCACCTCAGGATCGTGAAAAGCAGCCTGAATATTTTTATTTTTAAAAAGAGGCAGTATGTCGCGTGAAGCTAGCGCTGCTTGAATTTGAGGATCACGCAGCACCATCATGAATCGTGGATTTTGAAGAAGTTTTTGTGTGGCTGGCGCCGTCACAAAACGCATCAAAGCATCACGATCACTGACAACAACCATGAACTTTCTAGCGTTATCATAAAAAGTTGTCGAGAGAGGATCGACCTGCATGAGAAAGCGCCCTGTAGAACCGAGCTCTAAGGACTTACTAAGTCGTACAAGATTACAGGCGAGTTGATCAGACCCAGGGGGCAATCCTTTTTGTTTTTCTTCAAGGAGACGCATCTCCCCTAGCACACCAAGGCTACGAATGAGAGAAATACCACCCCAAAGAAAAAATAATCCGAATAGCAATCCACAGATAGCTCCTCCTAAGCCCAGAATCCATCGAAGAAGACCATGATGATCGGTTGTTTTTTTAAAAAGCAGACCTGCAATAAAAGCAGAAAAAAAGTAAACTCCTAGCCCAACGATAGTCGCTGCAATTGTTGGAAAAATCGAAGGAGGGGTTCGAAAAAAAACAGCGAGTGCTCCGCTCACTGCTGCCGCAGCAGCTGATGCAGCCAACCAGGCCGCAAGGAGCGTCATGACGCGAAGCACGCCGCGAATCAGACCAAGGCGCCAACCACGCCATGTTTCAAAAAGAAGCCATGTAGCAGCAGCAATAAAAATCCAATGTTGCCATTGAGGTGATGCGGAAACCATATTTAGGAGATAGGAGATGGAGATAAGCGGCTTTGCTGTTAAGAGATAGTAGCCTAACTCGTACAGCACATGAAAAGATTTCACCGCTTATTACAAATGCTCATTTTGTCTTTCCTTACCTTGCATACAAAGCAAAAAAGAGATTCTTCGTAAATTTTGGCTTCGCTGAAAACTCCCACCTCCTATCTCCTATCTCCTAGGCGTAGCGCATCAGCGCGAAGCGCATGATCACACAACACAAGCGCCGCCATGGCTTCAACAATTGGCACTGCGCGCGGAAGAACACAAGGATCATGACGGCCGCGTACCTTAAGATCAACTTCTTCTCCCGACATGGTGACGGTTCTTTGTAATTGGGCAATAGTAGCTGTTGGCTTAAACGCAACGCGAAAAATAATTGATTCGCCGTTGCTAATGCCTCCTTGAATGCCACCAGAATGATTGGTAGTGGTGCGTATCTTTTTATCAATGATGACGAAGGAGTCATTTTGTTCACTACCACACAACCGTGTTCCAGCAAATCCAGAACCGACTTCAAATCCTTTGGTCGCCGGAATACTGAGCATTGCCTTGGCAAGATCAGCCTCTAATTTGTCAAAGACAGGTTCGCCAAGCCCTGGCGGAATGCCTCGCACAACGCATTCAATAATTCCACCGATGCTATCACCCTGGGCGCGAACTGTTTTAATTCGTTCAATCATTTCTTTAGCCATGACGTGATCGGGGCAGCGCACAGGGCTAGCTTCTACACTGCTTCGTTGAACATATTGAGGATCAATTGAGGCTTGCAAATCATGAAGAGAATAAACGTAGGCAATGATTTCAACATTAGGAATTATCGTCTGTAAAACTTTGCGCGCAACAGCTCCGGCAGCGACACGTCCAATTGTTTCGCGCGCAGAAGAACGTCCTCCCCCTTCCCAATTGCGAATCCCATATTTTTCCTGATACGTAAAATCAGCATGCGACGGGCGGAAAATTGTTTCCATTTGGGCATAAGCCTCAGGTCGCGCATCATTGTTATCAACCATGATCATGATCGGCGTGCCGAGTGTCATCCCTTGAAAAACGCCTGATAAAATACGACAGCGATCCTCTTCTTTGCGTTGAGTAACCAGAAGACTCTGGCCTGGACGACGACGATCAAGCTCTCGCTGAATCTCTTCTTCGCTGATGGGAACCCTTGAAGGAGAACCATCAATGACGCAACCTACACCACCTCCATGAGATTCACCCCATGTTGCAACGCGAAAAAGTGTTCCAAAGTAACTGGACATGAGGAACAGGCTACAGGCTACAGGCTATAGGTTACAGGAATATTTTTTCCAAACAAATAGCCTCTAGGCTGTAGTCATCATTCTTGGCAAGCAAGAATGATGACGATTTATCTTGATGAAATAGAGTGCATCCTGAAAAACTCTCTCGTCTTATCTCATTTTTTCTCAAAACTTTTAAATCATGTTACACAAAATTTTTGGCCTCTTTTTTTCTAATGATATTGGCATCGATCTGGGCACGGCCAATACATTGGTTTATCTCAAAGACCATGGTGTTGTTTTACGCGAACCTTCCATTGTTGCAGTGAAAGCCGGCACAACCCAAGTGTTAGCTGTTGGGGAAGAAGCCAAGCGCATGCTCGGGCGAACGCCTGGCAATATCACAGCGATACGCCCTCTCAAAGATGGAGTAATTGCTGATTTTGAAATTACGGAAGCCATGCTACGCCACTTTATCACAAAAGCTCATGGCGCCAAGCGCCTCATTCGACCACGCGTTGTCATTGCGGTGCCAAGCGGAATTACAGAAGTTGAAAAACGGGCCGTTAAAGATTCGGCGCTACATGCTGGTGCACGAGAGGTTTTTCTTATTGAAGAACCAATGGCAGCAGCGATTGGTGTTGGTCTTCCTGTAACAGATCCTGGTGCAAATATGATTGTTGATATTGGTGGAGGGACAACAGAAGTCGCCATTATTTCTTTAGCTGGCATTGTTTTTAGTCGAAGTGTTCGCGTAGCTGGTGATGAGCTTGATGAAGCCATCGTAAATTATATCAAACGCGCTTATAACATCCTCATTGGAGAGCGAACCGCTGAAGATATCAAACTGCAGCTCGGTTCTGCTTTTCCTCTTGAAAAGGAAATGACGATGGCGGTGAAAGGTCGCGATCTCGTTGTTGGGCTTCCAAAGACGGTAACGATTACCTCTCAAGAAATTCGCGAGGCTTTACTCGAACCGGTCTCTACGATTGTGGCTGCTGTCCGAATCACATTAGAGCGTTGTCCACCAGAACTCTCTGCTGATCTTGTAGATCGTGGTCTTGTGCTCGCAGGTGGTGGAGCCTTATTGCGCGGCCTTGACCAACTCATTGCTCAAGAGACAGGTCTTCCTGTTCATATTGCTGATGATCCTTTGAGTGCTGTGGTCGAAGGTACAGGACGAGCGCTTCAGGAAATTGAATTTCTTCGCGCTGTCGCGGCACAAGATCGCGTGAGGGTCTGAAATGGGGGACTGGCATCAGCTATCGCTGATAGCCTTACAGGTGACAGGGCGCTTCCGCTAACAGGTTGTAGGAAGAGATTCTTACAAAAATAAATTAAAAAATATTTCTTTCTCGATAACGATTAATTTCCTTGAAAAATTTATCCTTTATAGACCAACTAAATCAGCGCTCTCTCGCTTCTAGCGAAAGCGACCTTTAACCCTGTTACCTGAATCCCTGTTACCTGAATCCCTGTTACCATGAATCGCGCTCGATTCCTTCTGCTCTCCGCTATCATCGTAGCAGCGCTTACTTTTTCTTTTCTAGGAACAAATTCCCTGAAGACCTTAAAGAGCGGTCTGATCTCATGCCTTTCTCCCATTATTCGTTCAAGATTATTCGTGGAAAAAAAAATCGGTAGAATCGGGCAAAATCTCATGACGCTTGATCAATTAGATACAGAATATCACCGGCTCTTACTCGAAAATAAAAATTTACACGTCGAAAATGACGCCCTACGAGGGTTACAAGAAGAGAATAATAAATTGCGTGAGACCTTGGGATATAGTAAACGATCGGCCTTCAAGCTTTTACCAGCAGCCGTCGTTGCACACGACAGTTCTATCTGGTGGAATACAATCAAAATTAATCGTGGCTCTCATGACGGTGTGGAAATCGATCGCGCCGTGATCACCGATCGCGGTCTTGTTGGAAAAACAATCTCTGTGACTCCTGATCTTTCGGTTGTTTTACTTATCACGGATGAAAATTGCAAAGTGGCCGCAAAAGTTGAAGGGACCCATGAGCAAGGAATTGAAAATGGCCCGCGAGTCCCTACTGGAGAACTTCAATTAACCTTTCTCAATAAGCTTGCTGATTTACAACCCGGACAAAAAGTTTACACAGCAGGCGTGAGTGGTGGCATTTTCCCTTCTGGCATTCAAATTGGAACCGTAAAAAGTTTTCAAATTCATGAACTCGACGGCGAGGCCATGTTAGAACCAGCCGCAGACTTGAATAATCTTGAAGATGTTTTTGTTATCGTGGGGGCGAAGTGAAAATCAGGCCGTCATCAGCTTCGCTGATAGGCTCCCACCTGTAGTCTAATCCTATGAAAACCTTTTTCCCTTTTTGCTTTCTAACAATTTTGTTGCTGCTTGCTTTTGTTCTTCAAGATGCAGTTCCATCCATTGGATTTCTAGGGCAGGTTCCTTTAATTTTAGTGCCAACAATTTTTTGTTTTGCAGCCTTGGCTCTTACCTTTCCCCTTGCCCTTTTTTTTTCACTCATCACAGCAATTATCAGCGGGCTCATGATTATCGAATTTCCCAATGATTCTCCAGAAATTGGACTCTCTTGGTTTGTTTTCTTTTTTATGGCATGGTTTATCGCCTTGCAATTCTTAAACGATCTTACTGAAGGAGTACGCTGGGAAGTCCATGCCATCGGCAGCGCACTCTGCACAACAACGCTGCTGTTTGCAGAATTTCTTCTACTTTCTCTGAAGAGAGGTCATTTTTCTATTACAGAACGCGCTATGGTTTTAATAATTACTCCTGGAGTAATCTCTTTATTCATTGCTCCTTTGTTCTATGGATTCTTACAAATTTTTTTATTGCCAGCGACACCAGCAAAAAGGTGAAGATGGGCTATGGACTGCTGGAAAGAAAAGTTCTGAATTTATACCATCAATTTTGAACCTAAAAACGGTGAAGATGATACTGTTTTTTGCCATTTATATTTGACAATTTTCCTAGAGCTTTGACTTCTTTTTTCTGCCCCATAGCCCATAGCCCAATTCCCCACTCTCATTTCAGTGCTTCACTCACCCTCCTCTCCTCATCGCAAGATCCTTATTCTATTAGGGTTTGTTGTTGTGGCATTTTCTATTTTAATTGCAAGACTCTGGTATTTACAGGTCATTTGTGCTGATCAATATCGAGAAAAATTTAAAGAACATTCTCAACTAACCGTACGTTTGCCAGCAGTACGTGGCGAAATTTGCGATCGCCATGGCATTCCTCTTGTTGAAAATCGAGCGAGCCTCGAAGTTGATTTTTACCTTCCTGATATCGTCAAAGCTTTTAAAGAAAAAGAAGGAGCAATTCCCCTCCTTAAATACCAAGGGCTTGTGCATGGCATGCCTGTAAAGAAATCGGAAGCTGATATTGTAAAAATTGTCAACAGCTCCATCATTCCACGCCTTGAAAAATTAGGATTAGCCGGCAATTACAATGCACGGAAACTTCAACTTCATTATCGTAACAACGTAGAAGTTCCTTATTCGTATCAGCAAGATCTTGATTTTGAAACAATGGCTCGTTTTAGCGAAAATAATTTGGATCTTCCTGGAGTCACTGTAACACTTAAGCCTGTTCGGCACTATCTTTACGGTGCCTTGGCCTCGCACCTTTTTGGTTATGTCGGCATGCCAAAGGAAATCAATTCAGAGGAGGCGAGCAAATTTAATTTTTATGAACCTGATCTCGTCGGCAAAGAACAGATTGAATTGGCTTATGATGATTTTTTAAAAGGCAGACCTGGCATGCGTATTTTACAACGCGATGCTCATGGTGCCGTTGAAGAAGAAGAGCATGTTGATCCGAAACAAGGAGCTAATGTTTATTTAACCATCGATGCTAGAATTCAATATATTGTTGAACAAGCGTTGCGTGTGGTAGGACGCGGAGCGGCAGTGGTTATCGATCCGAAAAGCGGTGATATCTTGGCAATGGCCTCGGTGCCGTCGTTTGATCCGAATCAATTTATTCCAACTATTTCGAGTAAAGATTGGGAGCGGCTTGTCCATGATGAAACAGATCCTCTTATCAATCGTGCAATTAGTGCTTACGCTCCTGGTTCGATTTTTAAGCTCTGCACGGCGCTTGCAGGAATTCGCGCTGGCGTCGGCGATACTGAATTTACTTGCACCGGCGGCATGCAATACGGAAATAAATTTATGAAATGTTGGGTAATGACGGCCAAGCCCTCTCAGCCTCCGCACGGGCGTCTTGGGCTCAGTGATGCGATAAAAAAATCGTGCAATGCTTTTTTCTACCAATATGGAAATGCGGCAAGCATTGATCAAATTGATACTGTTGGCGCGATGCTTGGACTGGGTCAAAAAACAGGCATCCCTCTCAACAATGAGGCTTCAGGCGTTCTTCCTGGTCCCGCTTGGTTAGCAACGAATGCACCACGCGAACGCTGGAGCGCTGGCTACACCGCGAATACCTCGATCGGACAAGGTTTTGTTCTCACAACACCTATCCAAATGGCGATGGTTGGAGCTGCAGTAGCTAATGGCGGCACCTGCTATGAACCTCGTCTTGTTGAAAAAATCGTCGCCCAAGAAGGTACCGTCTTAAAAGAAGATCCTTCAAAAATTCGCACAGACCTCATTAAAGAAGGTGGATTTACTCCAGAACAAATTCAAAAAATCCGCCTTGGTATGTGGAAAGTCGTCAACGAAGATGGTGGCACCGCAAGAAAAGCACGTTTATCAAAAACCATTATCGCTGGAAAAACTGGTACAGCCCAATTCTGGCGCGGTCGTTTGAAGGATAACCACACATGGTTTCTCTGCTTCGCTCCCTACGATCAGCCTAAATATGCCCTCTGTGTTTTAGTAGAAGGAGCTAAATCAGGTGGAGGTGTAGCGGCACCACTTGGTGCAAAAATCATGGAAGAAATTTTTGCCATGGATGCAGGAAAAGAAATCAAGCTCACAGCGCTTGCCCCAGCCCCTGGAAATTTTCAACATATCACAAGCATCGACTTTAACAATACAACACCATCAACTTATGGCGTTGATATAGATTCCGGCGATGCACCCATAGAGTCTAGCTCTCAAGAGAATAATTCAGAAAATCATGCGACCCCTGACATCCGTGAAGAAGCCGACGCACAAGGTCGTGTTAAAAACAAAACCCGTGAACAAGGCGGTTTTCAAAAGCTTTTTAATTTTTTAGAAGGAGGTCGTTCGGCGGTGCCAAAAAATTCTCGCTAAGAAAATTTCTTAACAAGAATTTTTTGAAGATTGGAGTTTTGACATCTGTGTTACTTTTTGAAAATGGAAGATGGAGTTGTTATCTCACGTCTTAATTGATATCGTGAATTGCTTACCAATTTTCAGCTTCTAATAAATTTTTCGAACTTTTATTTTCGGGCTAGCGGCCTCTGCCGCTAGTCCTTCTATCTCCCATCTTCTATCTATTAACAACTTACTTTTCTTAATTTTGAACGTCATCGAAACAGTCAAACGCATCTTAGGTGTCAAAAAACCAGGCCCTAAAATTCAACTTATCATCAGCTCAGAAAAACTCGAGAAACGCGTTGCGCTTCTAGAGGATGGCCTCTTGGAAGAATATTCTATTGAACGCGAAAATGAGCGCAATATTGTTGGTGGTATTTTTAAAGGAAAAGTTCGCAATATTGAGCATGGCCTTAAGGCCATGTTTGTCGATATAGGCTTTGAAAAAAATGCTTTCCTTCATTTTTGGGACGCCGTACCTGCTGCCCTTGATAATGGGATTGAAGCGGTCCAGCGTCCAGGTGGTAAGTCCCCCTCAAAAAAGAAAATTTCAGCTAAAGATATTCCTTCTATTTATCCTGTCGGTTCGGAAGTTATCGTCCAGGTAACAAAAGGACCTATTGGCACCAAAGGTCCGCGTGTAACAAGCAACATTAGCATGGCTGGTCGCTATATGGTGCTCATGCCCTTTAATGATCAATGTGGTATTTCGCGAAAAATTGAAGATCCTAAAGAGCGTGCTCGTCTTCGAAAAATTCTGACTAGCCTTTCGCTACCTGATGGAATGGGAATCATTATCCGAACAGCTGGAGAAGGCCAACGCGCACGCTTTTTTATTCGCGATTTGAGTCTCTTGCTGGATCAATGGCGTAAAGTCGAAGAAGGCATGAATACCAAGCCTGCTGGGAGCACTCTCTTGTTAGAGCCTGATCTCGTTGCGCGCACGGTGCGTGATTTTCTCACCGACACCATTGATGGAATTTACATTGATGACCTCAAAGAAGCTGAGCGCATGCAAGAATTAGTGACACCCATTTCTAAGCGCGCGCGCAAATCAATTCATCATTATAGCGGAACAAAGCCAATTTTTGATCATTTCAATGTGCAGCCACAGATCGACAAAGCCTTTTTACGCCAAGTCTGGCTGCCTTGCGGCGGCTACCTCGTTATTGATGAAACAGAAGCAATGATCACTATTGATGTAAACACCGGCCGCAACAAAGGTAGCAAGGATATGGAGAAGACACTTCTTCAGACAAATCTCGAAGCAGCTGATGAAATCTCACGTCAGCTACGTCTGCGCAATATCGGCGGACTCATTGTTGGTGATTTTATTGATATGAAAAGCCGTAAAGATCAACAGGCTGTCTATCAGAGAATGCGGGATCGTTTAAAACGGGACAAAGCACGCACGCATGTCTTGCCAATTTCTGCACTTGGATTAATGGAGATGACTCGTCAGCGCGCTCAGGAAAGCCTTTCAAGCTCACACTACACTTACTGTACTTATTGCAGCGGTAAAGGCGTCGTAAAAAGCGTTATGACGATGAGCGTCGAACTTCAACGCACACTGCATACGCTCTTAAAACGTCACCAAGACGAAGTGCATGAATTTAAAGTCACCATTCACCCTGAACTCTTACAGCGCTTGCGCAATGAGGATGATGAACTGCTAGCGGATATTCAGCGACGTTACGCAGCCTGTTTGACTTTTCGATCTGATCCAGCACTTCATGTTGAAAAATTTGTTATTCAAAATGCAATGACAAATGAGGAATTGAGCGTTTAGGTTGAACGCTTCTCTCTTCGCAGCATAAAAAATAACGTTAGAACATAAGCAATGAGAGCGAAGGGTAACGCGATAAAAGCAGAGCCAACAAGCAGTGGCAACCCTACATCAATGAAATTGTCCCATTGCATAATTTCCGAAATTCTAAAGTCTGACTTTATAAGCTTGGGAGCAAAGGCATGTGGGTTACTCAACAGCCAATGACCAACTTGAAATTCCCATCGCCAAAGCAGTGGCCACATCCATAGAAGCCCATCGTGAATGGTTACTCCAACAATAGCAGCAATGATATTGCAACGCACCAACCAAGCAAAACCAACAGCCATTAATGTCTTACAGCAAAATGGCGGAAAAAAACCAAAAAAGATACCTATGGCCATTCCCACTGCTAAAGAATGAGGATGATCGCGCGCTTGAAGAAAACGGCGCCAAACCTCATGGAGATGATGAATGAAGCGTTGTAACATTTTAGTTGGATTAATATGATTTTCCAAAAACAACTCGCTGAGTACTCTGCTCTCCACTGAAAGGACAGATTCCAGCCACGGGATTTTTTTCGTCCGGGATACAGCGAATTGTAACTTTGAGCTCTTCTTTTATTTTCGCTTCGACTTCAGGACTACCATTCCAGTGGGTGAGTGCAAAGCCACCATGAATTTCAGGCTTTGTTTTGTTTTCTGGGGTGAAAAATTTATAAAACTCTTCCTTTGTATCAATCATCCGCGTGTGTTCACTCTGAAAAGCCTGCGCACGATCTAAGAGACCTTGTTGAATTTCTGTCAGCGTTCTTGGAATACAAGCTGCTAGTTGATCCAGAGGGATAAACTCTTTTTCTTTTGGCCCGCGATCACGCCGCGCGAGCGCAACGTTTCCAGCCTCTAGGTCACGAGGTCCAATTTCAAGGCGGAGTGGTGCTCCTCGCTTGATCCAGTCCCAGCTTTTCGTACTGCCACCAACCTCACGCATATCAATTTCTACACGCACGGGCTCACCTGCATAGGCCTGCGCGCGAAGCAAGAGAGCAATTTCCTCAGCCTTTGCTAGAACGGCTGCGCGGGTTTCTTCTTTCGGAGTAAATGGAATAATGACCACTTGCGTTGCGGCAATGCGTGGAGGAAGAATCGCTCCATCATCATCGCCATGCGCCATGAGCAACATACCGATGAGTCGTGTTGTTGCGCCCCAACTGGTTGTCCAGGCATACTCCCGTTTTCCTTCGCGCGATTGAAATTCAATCCCAAAAGCTTTTGCAAAATTTTGTCCAAGAAAATGGGACGTTGTAGCTTGAATTGCTTTGCGGTCTTGCACCATCGCTTCCAAACAATAAGTCCGAACCGCACCAGGAAAACGTTCAGTGGCTGTTTTCTCTCCACTAATCACAGGAATGGCTAGATAGTCGCGAATGAAATTTTCATACACATGATGCATCTTTTCTGTCTCTGCGATAGCTTCTTCCTCGGTTTCATGAGCAGTGTGTCCTTCTTGCCACAAAAATTCTGCTGTTCTCAAAAAGAGACGTGGTCTCATTTCCCAGCGCACTACGTTAGCCCATTGATTCAATAAAATAGGAAGGTCGCGATACGACTTTACCCATTTTGCATAGACAGAGCCGATAATCGTCTCTGATGTAGGTCTAATAATGAGAGGCTCTGTAAGTTCCCCAGCAGGAACCAGCTTTCCATCGCGCATCTCAAGACGATGATGCGTTACAACAGCACATTCTTTGGCAAACCCTTCGACATGTTCTGCCTCTTTTTGAAGATGGCTTAGCGGAATAAAAAGTGGAAAGTAGGCATTACGATGTCCTGTGGCTTTGAACATACCATCGAGCACGCTTTGCATCCGCTCCCAGAGGGCGTATCCATGGGGCTTGATAACCATGCATCCACGAACTTCTGAATTTTCGGCCATCTCAGCAACACGAACAAGTTGTTGATACCACTCAGGAAAATCCTCATGGCGACAAGGTGAAATAGCGTGATCGTTTGATTTACTCATAAAAATTTACAGGAATGAAAGAGGAAGAAATTAACTTATGTTAGTAGTTAGGATTAAATTCACTTAAGCAACTAGCGCTATTTTTCTGAAAGCTTCATCAATACCGTCGTCAAATAAACAGGCTCCGAGTGAACCTTTCGAAATTTCGTAATCTCACGACGCTCGATAACTTCAAAGCCATAGCGCTCAAAAACTCGCGCGCCGCGACGTGTTTCAAAGGTTACAACCTGCCCGTAGACCGACTTCACACCGGCCTTGCGCAAGTAATCGAGATAGGCATTCATCAGCGCTGTTGAATTAGCGAGCCCTTGTGCTTCAGGCAAAATATTAAAATGAAAATGGGCGCTGCGACGGGGCGCTGCAGGAACTTCTCTCCATGAATTGCGCAAAATCCAAGCGATAAAATCACGCGTTGGTTTTTTATAACGGGGATAATTGATCATTCCTCGGAGAAAAAGTTGAATGTTATTAAAGAAACTAAAAAATTGTTGACGTAACGGAGATCGAGAACCAAGAAGGTATCCTTTTACAAGGCCATTATATTCAAGCACAAAAGAAGATTGAGGCTCTACGTCGGTATAGTATTTTGTCAAGTAATCAGCAAAAAGATCACGATCTTCAAACACAGGCTCAATATCACGCCCCAAAAACCCGGTCTCACAACAAAGCTGACGCACGCGAGCACGATCAGCAGGCTGATAGCGACGAATGACAATTCCAGCAGATGGAGAAATAATGGAGGATGAAGGCATGGTGATTTTTTGCAGAGCAAATAAAAGTATTTTAAACAATGCAGTAAAGAGTAATGAGTAATGGGTAATGAGTAAAGAGGTCGAATGAAATTTTAAAAATCATTATTAACCATTACTCATTAACCATTACTCATTAACCATTAACCATTAACCATTAATCTTTAGAGATTACCTCCTCATAAATAGCGAAGAGTCGCTCAAAAACATTTTTCCAGTCGTAGTGAGTTCTCACATGTTCTGCCGCAGCGAGAGCTTCATCTTTTAAATTTGCAGAACAAATCGTGGCAATGGCCTTGGATAGTGAATCGGCATCATCATTTGCAGTCCAGTGTTCTAATCCTGTAAAAACGATACGATCCATCATGCTCCCACTAATTCCAATGACTGGGGTTCCACAAGCCTGACTTTCCAAGGTCACAAGCCCGAATGTCTCATGAATTCCTGGATGAACAAAAACATCGGCCGCGCGGTAAAAATCAGCCAGGGTTGTTGCATTTTGGCAATAGGAGTGCCACGTCACTTGTCTGGTTGATTCACAAAGCCGTTGCAAAGGAGAGCGGAGGGTACCATCGCCAATTACTATAAGATGATATTTATTAGGATAGCTCCTGTGCAGCTCAGCAAAAGCTGCGAGAAGTGTACGAAAATTTTTCTCCGGAGCAAGCCGACCGACGTAAAGAAGAATTTTACGATCCTCATCCACCTTAAGTGATTGGCGAAAAGAATGACCGCGTTCCTCATCGGGATAAAAAGTTTCTGTTGCAACACCCAACTCCAACGTCACGGCATTTTCAATACCCCACCCTGTGAGCAAATCAGCAAGACCTTGATTGGGTACCATCGTTTTTGCAAAACGATTGTAAAGTGAGACGGCGTAGCGCTGAGAGATCTCCTGCGCCATTAACACAGCGAGTCCTCCAAAATATTTTGCAACGGATCGAATCGTCGCTTCTGAAAAATGGGAATGATAAAATCCGACGACAGGAATTCCAAGTCCACGACCCGAAGCAATCGCCTTCCAAGCTACTTGGTAGGGATCTCCCGACTCTATAAGATCTGGTTTTTCTCGTTCTAAAATTTCTTCAACCATCGCCAAGTTTGTCAATGCACGATAGCGAGCTCTCCGCGAAATAAGAGGGGAGGCAATAGTCCAAATAATATTACCTTCTTCTTCACGCCGCTCCGTTCGTTCGCCAGGTACAATGAGTAAATGCCGATGCCCAGCGGCTCCAAGGTGCTTTGCTTTTTCACTCAAATAACGCCTCACTCCGCCACCGACAGGAGAATAAAATTGAGTGAGATCACAGATGAGCATGAAGAAGGCGTAGTTGCTGCGCTAGTTGAGGTTAAAGGTTTAGGCGTTGAGGGGGGGGGTAAAGAATTCAGTCTCTCTAAATTTATTTTGAATCCAAGGAGATAAGCGAGTCTAATAGACTTTAGACTATAGTCTATGGGCGGCAGAACCTTTTCTTTAAAAATAAAATTTCAAAAAATCATTTTTATTTTGCTTGCTTGCGAAGTTTCTTAAATCCCAAGAACAGAAACCTCTGGTCCATTTTTATTTTTGATAATGACCTTGTTTTTCTTCCTATAGCCTACAGTCTATAGCCCATTAGCCTATTCTCAGCCTTCAGCCTATAGCCTGTTCACAATGTCTTCCTCTATTCGATATATTTGCCAACGCTGCACCAACTGCTGTCGCTGGCCTGGCTTTGTCCGAATCACGGAGCAAGAAATTTCTTCGATCGCGACATTCTTAAAAATTTCGGAGGATGATTTTATCCAAAATTATACACGCTTACGACCGAACCGTGATGGATTGGCCCTCATCGACCAACCGAATGAGGCTTGTATTTTTTTAAAAGGAAATGATTGCAGCATTCAAGAAGTGAAGCCTCAACAGTGCCGCGACTTTCCAAATGGCTGGAATTTTCCAGGCTGGAAGAACGTCTGCGAAGCGATTGAAATTTCTGCTTAATAGAACTAGCCCGAAAATTTCATACTGATTCGTAACGAAGAGATTGGATGAAATCACCTTGTGAAGACTGAAAAAAAATTACGCAGCAAGCAGTCTCACACATTAAGCGTTCACAATATTTTAAAAACTGTCGCGCCAAGTGTTTTTCCTTTCACAATGCATATCTAGAGCTTGTCCCAATAGAATTGGGACAAGCTCTAGTTTAAGTAATTAGTTTAAGTTTAAGTTGTAGTAACATTGCCTTCGGCAATAAATGGGAAAAACTGTTTCATTATAATGTACCAATTTCATAAAAAATGGTGGTTTAGCATGTTTATAAGTATTACTAGATTGCATTCAACTTGTTTTTAATAATTGAGTTATAATTGCTAGAACAAGCTCTACCTATGCTGATGAGGAACTTCCTTCCAAAACCGAAATGTGCCTTTGGAAAAATTTTGAACCTGCCTACGGAGCCGAACAAAATTTTTGTTATCCATTAGAAGATGAGCAGATGTCTACTCGATGGAATAAGTCGGAACATTTCTCTTTCCATCACGCACCATTGCGTGGCTAATCATTTTTCGCTAAGATAAACCCCTTATGAGCTACCGCGTCTTTGCTAGAAAATATCGTCCGCAACGTTTTGAAGAAGTTGTAGGTCAAGAGCACATCACACAGACGCTTCAGAATGCAATCACAACAGGTCGTTTAGCGCAGGCTTATCTTTTTGTCGGACCACGCGGTGTAGGAAAAACATCGACCGCACGTATTTTTGCAAAGGCTCTTAATTGTCACCAAGGACCAACCATCCATCCGTGCGGTGTCTGTGATGCCTGCGTTGACATTGCGGAAGGAAATAGCCTCGACGTGCTTGAGATTGATGGAGCGAGTAACAATAGCGTCGAAAGCATTCGTACGCTCCGTGAAAACTCTGCCTTCGCACCCGCACGTGGACCCTACAAAATCTATCTCATCGATGAAGTTCACATGCTCACCACAGCCGCTTTTAATGCGCTTCTTAAGACATTGGAAGAACCTCCCGAGCATGTAAAATTTCTTTTCGCTACAACGGAAGCACAAAAACTTCCGGCCACCATCACTAGCCGTTGTCAACGTTTTGACCTCCGTCGCCTTTCCGAAAAGTTAATCGCTAAGCATCTCCTTCACATTGCAGAAAAAGAAACCATCAAGCTTTCCAATGAGGCTGCAGCAGCCTTGGCACGAGGCGCAGATGGTGCTCTACGTGATGCAGAATCGATGTTTGATCAAATTATTTCTTTTTGTGGAACAACAATTCAGGAAGATGATGTCCAAACTGTTTTTGGATTCACTCCGAGCGAAGTCGTAAGTCAACTAGCCACTGCACTTCTCACGCAAGACGTTGCAGGCGGATTGGCACTTATTTCTAAGCAGGCTCATGCTGGCAAAGATCTGACACGACTCCTCGGTGATTTGATTGGATTTTTGCGCGATCTCCTTATTTTCAAAGTTCATCCAACCGAAGCAACGCAAGCCAAAGCAGCACTTAGTGAAACAGTTTCTTCTGAAAAACTGCTCGTGCTCCTCGAAGATTTAGGGGAAGCCGAAGGACGACTCCGTTGGGCGACTGACAAAAAACTTCAACTCGATATTGCCATCATTAAGGCAGCTCATCTGCTACAAGAAGTTAGCTTAAGCGATGTGCTTAATGTCCTCAGCAACCTGCGTGATGACGCAGCTACCTCCTCCGCAGATAGCGCTGCGAAGCTGCAGTCGGCCCCTGCTCTACACCAGGCGAAGTTGAAAGTTGAAGCTGGTGTGAGGAAAAAGACTGAAAAATCTAAAGTCGATACTACAATCGAGGATTTTCATGACCCAAAAAAAACTCTTTCTCCAGATCCAGTAAAAACTGCTTCGGAAAAAGATTTCTCAGCACCCACAGCACCAGAACCTACTCCAGCTGCTCCTTACCCTGAAGTAGAGCAGTTGACGTTGGAAGTTGAAGAACAGAAAAAAACTGAAAAATCCAACGTCGCTACTTCAACTGGCCATTTAAACTATAGCGAACCAATCGCTGCTCCACAGCAATTGACATTGGAAGTTGAAGAACAGAAAAAAACTGAAAAATCCAACGTCGCTACTTCAACTGGCCACTTAAACTATAGCGAACCAATCGCTGCTCCGCAGCAGTTGACGTTGGAAGTTGAAGAACAGAAAAAAACTGAAGAATCTAAAGTCGACACTTTAGCTGGCCACTTAAACTATAGCGAAGCGGTTTTAGAATCTACGCCAGCTCAAGCTACTAAGCCTCATGTTCAGGAGAATCACTGGGATGAGGTTGCGACTGCTCTTGCAACTGAATCGCGTTTAAAATTCGGTTGGGTTACGCTAGGAAAATTTTTGGAACGTAACGGAAATAAAATGATCGTAGAGTTTCCTTCTTCATGCGAAGCACAAACTGAAACCCTCTTTTGGCCACAAGCTCGAAAGAAAATTCAAGAATGCCTTTCAAAAAACTTAGGAATAAAAATGGAGCTCGTTTGTCAATTCACTGGTGTCGAACCTCCCGAAGAAATTTTTGACGAACCAACTTTTGACGAACCTTTAATTTTCGAAAAATCGAAAAAAAAATCTCCCTCTCCTGCAAAAGCAAAAGAAATTCCACCAGTCTCCACAGTCCCCCCAAAACTAACGCCAGAGGCACTCGAGAATTTTAAAAACGATCCCCTTATTCAAAAAGCTCTCGAAATCTTTCGTGCGGAAGTAATCACTCGTTAGCCCGAATATTTTAATATTGACTCAAAAAATTTATGAATATTGCAAAAATGATGCAGGCCGCTGCCAGCGCGCAAAAGAAAATGGGTAAGATCCAAGAGGATCTTGCACAACAAACAGTCACCGCAACTTCCGGCGGAGGTAGGGTTAGCGTGACAGCCAGTGGCACTGGTGAAATTTTATCGATCAAAATTTCTCCGGAAGTTGTCGTGGCTTCTGATGTTGAAATGCTTGAAGACCTCGTGCTCAGCGCTGTGCGTCAAGCAACAACTGATGCAAAAAAATTGAGCGAAAAAGAAATGGGCAAACTGACCGCAGGGCTTGGCATCCCAGGTCTACCATTTTAGTACCCGTTCAGTAAGACGAACGGGTAGGGGTTCAGGCTACAGGTTTACAGGCTACAGGATTTTTGCTTTGGTCATTCGGTACTTAGAATTTTTGTATTCGCTCAGGAGCCTGGAAAAGTTAACGTAATCAACGCATCCGTTTCATAGCGGAAAAATATAGTGAATATATTAATCCCGGTTTAAATCAACTCTGATTCTTTGTGTAGTCTTTGTGCTCTTTATGGTGAATTCTTTTTTTTAAAACGTTGATTGTTACGTTAACTTTTCTGGGCTGCTGAACGGATACGCCCTTTTAAAAAGCTATTGCTTTCTGATTTTAGGTTTTGTCGCAGCGCAACCGCAACCGCCTCCGCAACCTGGTTTTTTGCGGCGTCTAAGCCAGCGCCAGGCAAAGGCGATAAGGACAAGAGCGACGAGTATTTCAACGATATGCGTTTGCAGTGAGGGTGTCATAAAAATTACTTTTCGAGCCAGTGAGTGACAGGCGTTGTTACTAAAAACAACTAAAGACTTCTTCAATAGTTGTTGACGTCATCAATTTTTCACCCCAATAAGAAAGCTTGTCAGTACCGGCATCCTCTATCGCATGAAGATGTTCTTGAGTAACTTTATGAGGAAACCGAAGATTTAGCTGTTTAATCAGTAAAAAACGGAATGTTTGACGTTCTTCTTGACGGCCTTCTTGACGACCTTCTTGACGACCTTCTTGACGACCTTCTTCAACAAATGCTTCAGCAATAGTCATAACTTTTGATTGGGTTGGTGGTTTTAGATGTTTT
>JBIRBD010000151.1:0-4108 GCA_044326465.1 Chthoniobacterales bacterium | reverse complement strand
CGCCTAAAAACGGCAATGGATCGTGGCAAATTAACGCAATATGCTCAGCCTCAAAATAATTTTTCAACCGGCTTACGTACCCACTGGGTATGCTTCACCGTTTTAAAAATCATTTTTAGACTAAGCCATTACGTTAATTTCCTCACTCCCATCACCGTTTTTAGGATTAGTTCTGTTGCAATTTTAGTACACAATGTTCTTACACCTCCGCCGCCGAGAGCCTTGTGAGGGCGGCTTACCGGTTTTCTTGAGCGTTATGGTTTTTTGGCGGCGTTCTAATTTTTTCAGCACTGGAAAGCCGACTCAAGCTCTGCTAGAACTAACGGTCTATGCGTATTCTCTCTGGTATTCAGCCCTCTGGGACTCTTCATTTAGGAAATTATTTTGGGATGATGCGGCCTGCTATTGAGCTGCAAGAAAAGGGAGAAGCATTTTATTTTATCGCTGATTTTCATGCGTTAACGACGTTGCATGATGCGAAGGCATTGCGTGCCAATGTGCGCGAAGTGGCAATTGATTTTTTAGCCGCGGGGCTCGATCCACAGAAGGCCTGTTTTTTTCGTCAAAGTGATGTTCCTTCTGTTACAGAGTTAGCCTGGATTTTATCTACGGTTGCGCCGATGGGGTTGATGGAGCGATGCCATTCCTATAAAGATAAGGTCGCAAAAGGTATCCCCGCCTCGCTTGGACTCTTCTCCTATCCAGCCTTGATGGCTGCTGATATTCTCGCCTATGACAGCGACCTTGTTCCCGTGGGTCGTGATCAAAAACAACACATCGAAGTGGCACGGGATCTTGCCGTCAAGATGAATGAAACGTACGGCCAACTTTTTAAACTTCCCAAACCAAGTATTCGCGATGAGTCAGCCATTGTTCCGGGAACGGATGGTGCGAAGATGAGTAAAAGTTATAACAATACGATAGAACTTTTTTTAGAAGAGCCAGTCTTTCGGAAAAAAGTTATGGGCTTGCAGACTGATTCTACGCCGGTTGAGCAGCCGAAGCCTATCGAATGCTCTGTTATTCTTGGTATCTATCGTCATATAGCAACAGCTGAAGATTATCGCGCTATGGAAGAAGATTTTTTACGGGGAGGTCTCGGCTATGGTGTTTTTAAAAAGCGACTCTTTGAAGCTCTCTGGGATTACCTCGCTCCACTGCGCGTGCGACGGAAAGAAATCGTCCGCGATTCAAGTTATGTGGATGCTGTGCTCGAAGCTGGCGCAGAAAAAGCTAATGCGGTGGCGGAGCCTCTGCTAAAGCGCGTTCGGGAGGCTGTTGGATTGAGATAGGCTCTATTATCCGGCCTAAAAACGGCAATGGCTCGTTATAAATTAGCGCAATATGCTCAGCCTCAAAATGATTTTTCAACCGGCTCACGTACCTTCCAGATATGCTTCGCCGTTTAAAAAATCATTTTTAGACCAAGCATGTACGCTAATTTATGAACTTCCGTCACCGTTTTTAGGGTTATGGAAAATCTCAATAACGCTAAGGGAATCCTCCAAAAGAATTGATTTCACTACCTAAAATAGATAGCTTATTGTGGCTACTCGTTTAGTATTAAGTAGCAAAAAAACTCGATCTTTTTTATAATCCTTAGTTCTGAAAAAGAAGAATGCCCTACACAGAAGCAGGCCATACTCTGAATGGATATGGCAAAGCAAAAAGGGCAAATAATAAAACCTAAAAACCGCTCCAAATTTATCGTAGTCAACGAGATCTTGGATGGTTTTTATAAAAAACTAACAGCAAAAAAACCTAACCAAAAACTATTTATCATTCTCATGAATAATATATCTCAAAATAGCAGCCGTTTCGCGCCTCCTTTTTCTATGGATACTTTGAGAAGCTTTGTAGAGGAAGTTAATGATGAACAAGTAATTGTTCTTAATCGCAACGATAGAGGAGAAGTGCAAGATCCTCCTCTTATACTAGGAGAATTTAATGGTCATCAACTCACTGATGAGACCGCTAGGCGTGTCAATGGGGCAACACGTGATGCCCTTTATGCAGTGATTGGAGCGGTACGAAATAATAGAGGTGAAGCATTTTATAGTGGATCCACTATTGATGATGCCTTTCAACGTGCAGGACTCTCTCCAGACAATGATGCAGCTAGAGGAGAGCCCATTACAGGTAGTCGTATTAGGGTTGTTTTAGAAACTCTTGATAATAATGAAGCTTTAACAACAAGCAGTTCTTCAGTCTCTCAGGAGCCTTCTGATGAAGAAATTGTCGAAGTCTCTTCCGATTCAGAAGAAGAAAAGGATGATTTTTCTTTACCTGATAATAACGATGGATCATCCATGCAACCTCTTTCAGAACAACTTAATAACCTAAATATACTACCTGCTGTTGATGATAGTAACCGGGGTGATTCTATGCAGTCTCTTTCTGAACAATCTAATAATGATGAATCAGGTATTAGTGGTTTTATTGGTAGTTTAAGAGGGCCTCGCGCTTCTGATAACAATCTTGCTCCCTTCTGGGCGGTTTTTCAGCGGCGACAGCAACAACAAGCTCAAAATAGAAATCAGCAGCCTGATTCTCAATAGTAGCAATGAGTTTTAAACCTAAAAACGGTAATGGATCGTAGTAAATTAACATTAATTTTCTCACTCCCATCACCATTTTTAGGTTCAAGAGTGAAGTGCAACAGGTAATAAAAAAATTCTAAGTGCTCAATGACCTAAGAAAAAATCCTGTAGCCTGTAAAGCTCTAGCCTGAGCCCCGCTCATCTGAAGGGGTACAACGGGCAGGAACATTTCATCCAGAGACTCCGTCAGAGAAAAGTCATTTTCAAAAAGACCGCTTGTTCTCTGATTCAAATTGTGGATGAAATGCTCCTGGTACAACGGGTGAGGTAATGAGATTGCGGTGGCTTTTTTTATAGTAACGTAGTAGAACTACCCCCTGATACTTGGCACATCCCCAAAAAGGGAATGGCTCGTTATAAATTAGCGCAATATGCTCAGCCTCAAAATGATTTTTCAACCGGCTCACGTACCTTCCAGGATGCTTTGCCGTTTTAAAAATCATTTTTAGACCAAGCATGCACACTAATTTATTAACTCCCGTCACCGTTTTTAGGATAATTCCTACGTAAAAAATCCGGATTTTCATCTGTGACGAGTACAGAAACCCCAAAAATCACCCAGGAACAATCCTCTGCAATGAGAATCATCCTCCAAAACAATAAACCCATGAAGTTATCAAAAATCGCCCAAGAACTCTCCTCTAAAAAAATCGAAGAAATTCAATTGCATCCTTTCCATCAAGAAATGAAGGCAGGTACGCTCGCAAAAGATAAGTTTGCCTATTATGTAGAACAAGATGGTATTTTTTTACAAGGCGCTGCTAAATCTCTCGCTCTTCTTGCTTCAAAGGTGCCTGTTGAATATGTTCAGCAATTTTTGTGTTACTCCAATGACATGTTTGTTGCAGAGGAAGAAGTTGTGCACAATTTTTTTAAAAAAGCTTTTAATTTTGAAGAGACCGGCCTCATTGCTCCATCAACGCTTAGTTACACAAATTTTCACTTGAGCACATGTGCGCTTCAGCCTGTAGAAGTGGGTGTAGCAGCAATGCTTCCTGGATTTTTAGTTTATCATCAAATCGGTTTGTCTCTTGCAAAAGAGGTTGTGCCAAATAATCCGTATCAACGTTGGATAGAAACTTACTCTGGCGCAGATTTTGGGAATGCTGCTAATGAGGTCGAGCATGTTTTTAATTCCTTGGCTGAAAATACAACGGAAGCCCTACGAAAAAAAATGATCGAAACCTTCTCTCATGGTGTTTGCTTAGAGTGGCATTTTTGTAATGATTGCTACAATAAGGCACTACTTTAGGTTGAACAGTTAGTAGTTCTTTTTGTGGAAGATGCTCAAGCAGCTCAGGAAAGCAGCGAGGCAGCTCAAGAAGAAAAATCAGTAGAAGTATGAGATGTTTGATGCTTGTTCATATATTGATGATTAAGAAAAATTCATTAAGAAATCTCTTGCGAAGTGATAAGCTCTGCTTTATCTTCTCAATTTCAATGACGCGGGGTGGAGCAGCCCGGTAGCTCGTCAGGCTCATAACCTGAAGGTCGTAGGTTCAAATCCT
>JBIRBD010000153.1:0-4076 GCA_044326465.1 Chthoniobacterales bacterium | reverse complement strand
CAGAACTTACATCGGTGATGTAAGAGTTGACGTTAGAAGTTGAAGTTGAAGTTGAAGTGGGGAAAGAAGAAGAAACCAGCGTCAACATTGTTGAAGGAACTTCCACTTCAAAGGTGTCGTTGTTGCAGCTCACATCTTCGATGTGAGAGTTGAAGGTAGAAGTTGAAGTGGTAGAGGACGAAACCTGCAATCTATCAGCGCAGCTGATCCGAGCCAGATCGCTAACATAGTTAATAGGGCAATTTTCCTGACCTGCAATAACCTCATAATGCCATCGCCCAGGCGTGCCTACGCGCGCGATGCAGGCGGTGGTGGGATCGGAGGTCATCGCCTCGTTGTAGAGATGGTCAGAATCGCTCTCTGTTGCAACATTATTTAAAAAATCACAATAGTCGCTTGCAGTGACCACGCTCACATCTTCGATGTGAGAGTTGAAGTTGGAAGTTGAAGTTAAAGTGGCAGAAGAAGAGGCTGCCGTTTCTAATCTCCCACTTTGAGCTGATAGGCTAGCAATCCATATTAAACTAAGAAAGATGATGAGAACGAATATCTGGAGTGGTTTTTTCATAGAAGGAAATTTTGTACTTGCTCATCCCCTTCTGGGGAAGGGACAAAGGGGCTCCAGCCCATCTTTTTTTTAGGCAACTGGCTCTGCAACCAAATCATAATCCTGTGTTGCCGTCACACGACACATGATAAATTCTCCTGGCGTAACAGCCTTTGTAAGGTGGACTCTGCAGTCAACATCAGGTGCATCCCCTTCCGTGCGACCAAGGAGGCTTGTGTCAGCCAAGACCTTGATCGTCCGGCCAATTTGTGAAGTCGCCCACTCACGTGCAATTTTTTGTTGCAAGATCATTGCTTCGCGCAAACGACGTTGCTTTGTACGCCCATGAATTTGATCAGGCATTTTTGCAGCGCGTGATTCTTCTTCGCGTGAATAGGCAAAAACACCGAGCCGCTCAAAGCGAGTCTCTTGGATAAAATCAAGCAGACTCTGAAAATGTTCTTCTGTCTCACCGGGAAAACCAACAATGAATGTTGTTCGAATAATTAAATCAGGAATCCCTGCACGCAAGCGACCAATCAAATTCACAATGTGCTGCCGTCCGGTTTCACGTTTCATTGCGATGAGCATCTCCTCATGAATATGCTGCAGAGGAATATCGACATAACGGGCAACCTTTGGGTTACGGGCAATGGCTTCAATAAGCTCATCGCTCCAATGCGCAGGATGTGTGTAGAGAAGGCGAATCCAAAAATCTCCTTCAATTTTTCCTAGCTCATCAAGCAAATTTACAAGGGTCGTTCCACGTGCAGAATCAACAGGCTGACGAGGCCCTGCTTTTTCTTCCCATTGATCCATTCCAAAATAAGTGGTGTCTTGGCTCACGAGATTAATTTCACGCACACCCGAAGCAACAAGCGCCTCCACTTCACGCACGACTGATTCAATGGTACGGCTGCGATGACGCCCCCGCATGCGAGGAATCACACAAAAAGAACATGGGTGATTGCAACCCTCTGCAATTTTTACATAGGTCGTGTGTTTAGCGGTAAGACGAACACGCGGTGTATCAAAATCAGGGATGTAGGCGGCACGTCTCGAAACATTGACGATAGGCTCATCACCAGATGATTCTTCATCAAAAAGCTGATTAAAAATTGTTCCCGCACGCGAAATTTCATCCAAACCTAAAAAAGCATCGACTTCTGGAAGCTGCTTTGCCAAGTCGGTAGAATAACGCTGAGAAAGGCATCCTCCCACAACCAGCTTCTGACCTGCTTTAGCCCCATGCAGGCGACGGCGGTGAGCTTCTAAAATGGCATTGATACTTTCTTCTTTTGCTAGATCAATAAAACCACATGTGTTAACCAAGATGACATCAGCCTCATCATTTTCCTGCGTCAATTCGTAACCATGGCGGGCAGCATCACCGAGCAAAATTTCGGCATCAACAAGGTTCTTGGCGCATCCGAGGCTAACAAGACCTATTTTTCGTTTAATGGGATTAAGTGGTGAAGTTGGCATAAAAGTAGACTATAGGCTAAAGGCTGAAATAAAATATCTTTTATGTTGAGCAATTACAAGTCGCTCATTAGAACAATCCCCTTGTGAAAACATTAGCCCCTAGAAAAATTCTTTTCTTTTTTTTATTAATCCCATGCAGTTTTCTCGTGCATGTTCATCTTTATGGACAGGTCCATGCAGATGAACATGAGATTACTGCCGCAAATTACTGTGATTTTTTAAACAAGAAGGCAGTAAACGATGAACAGCACTTTTATAATGATGAGATGGGATCAGATCCTGATGCAGCCTGCATTATGCGCAGAGGCCATCCTGGAGAATATTTTTACGAAGTGATTGCAGGTCGAGAAAATTTCCCGATTAGCTATATCAATGAAATTAGCAAGGAAGATTATTGCAACTATTTTCAAAACACACAGCTAAGTGACGAACAGAAAACTTCCCTCTCTCAACTAGATCCATTACTTACGAGCAATGTAAATAATTTTTGGATACCTACAATGCCGACATCATTATTTCTTATGATGACTCCAACTGACTTAGCAGGAGCAAGCACAACAGTAGAAGAGTTAGAAACTTTCTCAGAAATCGCATCACTGGCCGCCATGACCTTTCTTGTCGGAAACATTAGGCTTGGGTCCAATCGCATTCCAGAAAGGAGCGAAGTTTACAGAGAAAGCTCAGCTGAATTACAATGCACTCGCTCAACGGTACTGGGGAGTAGAGTTTTTTCTCCAAGTGACAATCGAGCAGGTATTGTCCAAGAAGACCTTCCTCTTTTTTCGAACGAGCTCACACTGCTATTGCCTTTTTCACGAGCTTCAAAAAATTATGGCGCAACCGATGAAACAAGAGATAAGTAAAAAAAAATCACCCGAAAACAATCCTTTCCTCATCCCTGATCAATGGCGCGATTACGAGCTGCTTGATTCTGGAAATGAAATGAAACTTGAGCGATGGGGCGATCTTATTTTAATTCGCCCTGAAATCGAGGCTGCATGGTCTCGACAAGATGTTCAGGCATGGAAAACATGCGATGCTCAATTTCATCCATCGAGATCTCTAAGCAAAAATCATCAAGAAGGGGCATGGACTTGGAATAAAAAGCCGCCTCAACAATGGACCATTAGATACCGTGACCTTCGGTTTTTGCTTCGTCCAACAGCTTCCAAACAACTCGGTGTTTTTCCTGAGCAAGCGGTGAATTGGGATTGGTGCATGGAAAAAATCAAAACCGCACGCGCAACCAGACAGGAAGTCCGCCTGCTCAACCTTTTTGGTTACAGCGGCGCCGCCACTATCGCAGCAGTCGCAGCTGGAGCCACCGTCACTCACGTCGATGCCTCCAAACCAATGGTCAACTGGTGTGCTGAAAACGCGAGAACCTCTGGTTTTATGAGTGAAGAAAAAAAAGCGCCCATAAGATTTATCGTCGACGATTGCGCAAAATTTATTGCGCGCGAAATTCGTCGAGAGCGTCACTACGACGCCATTATCCTCGACCCTCCAACATTTGGTCATGGTGGCGCAGGAGAACTATGGAAATTAGAAGATCAACTCTTATCCCTGCTTACTGATTGCAAAAAACTTTTGAGCAACAATCCCCTTTTTTTGCTCATGAGCGCTTACACTTCTGATTTATCCGCCGCTCTTCTTCAAGAAATACTTAGTGAAGTTTTTGGAGAAAAAGAATCAGCTCGTATCACAGGATCACCTCTTGGCATAAAAGGAAGCCTCAATCAAAAAATTATTCCATGTGGCGTTACGGCAAGATGGTGTAACTAGAGTCTGTCCAAAAAAATCACTTTTTTTGGACAGGCTTAGGTTTACAGGTTACAGGGGTACAGGCTAGCAGGTGAAATTAGGTCTTCGACGAAAAAGATAAAGGAGCAAAAACAGATCTTTCTTTTAAAAAAGGGCATTATCCTAAAAACGTGAATGAAAATAAAAAATTTGACGCAATATAGTTGGCCTGAAGCTGTTCGTTCTAAAGCCTCACTAACCGTGCAGGTTAGCCGCGGCTTCACAACAATCAGCTTCAAAT
>JBIRBD010000209.1:0-1838 GCA_044326465.1 Chthoniobacterales bacterium | reverse complement strand
TCCAAGTTTCTTTTGTAACCGTTGGTGATGCGGGCAATCCTCCTGACTCACCTGTTCAAATACTGCACACTGCTCCTACAGATGGATCGGCTCCTATTTCTATTTCAGTTCAAGGCTATGGTTCTGTTTCCAATAATTTTCTTATTGGAAAGTATGATATTACAGCCTCTCAGTATGCTGTCTTCCTTAATTCTGTAGCTCGGAAATCAGATCCTTATGGTCTTTATAAGACAGCAATGGGCTCTGACTCTAACGCGGCATCCATTACTTTCACAAACGGTAAATATTCTACCATTCCTGGCGCAGAAAATTTCCCTATTGCGCACGTAACTTGGTTTGATGCAGCACGTTTCTGCAACTGGATGCATAATGGTCAACCAGTAGGTGACGAAGACTCCAGCACAACAGAGGCAGGTGCTTATAACCTCAACGGCGCTACCAATGACGTCGCTGGTGATATCAATACACCTGCTAACGATTATTCCACAGTAACAGCTGGTGCAAAATATTTCATTCCAGACGAGGATCAATGGATAAAAGCAGCTTATTATCAAAAAGGATCAACTGCTGGGATCTATTGGGATTATCCTACGCAGACATCACATAGCGCTGCCTTTGCTGAACTTCTTAGCCAACAAACAGTTGCTAAAAATAACCTCATCACTGCAACTAAGCCCCTCAACGATGCCAAGGCAGCCTACGATACTGCAAAAACGACCTTAGATGCTTCCCTTAACGATACTGAAAATCACCAAATTGCTCAGGAGGTTTATAATAATGCACAGGCTGCTCTCAACACAGCGCAAGCTAACTATAATGCTGCTCTTAGTGATTACAACAATGCAACTACAGCCGTCCAAACAACAAGAGACGCTAATGCTCCACAAAACACCCTTCCTGCATTTGGTCTGTTTTTTAAGCTAAACGCTCCAACAAACTGCGCTAATTGCTTTGTTGCTAGCAATCATGACTATAGTCAGGGAGCTGGCGCTCTCACTTCCAGTATTACAAGCCTTGCGAATTCCTTGACTACTTATATGGCTGATACCTACAACAAGAATATTAATTACCAATTTGCTAATCCAAGAGCCCCTTATTTAACTCCTGTTGGAACTTTCTTATCGTCACCAGGAGCTTACGGAACGTTTGACATGGGTGGCAATCTTTACCAATGGACAAGCAGGCCTGATAGGCTTACTAATCAAAACCCAGGTTCACGCCTCATCGGTGGAGGATCTTGGAAAAAAGTAATACCAAACGATCTCGATCGTGGCACACACGTCACCTGCGATCCCTCAAAAGAAACAGATTATATCGGATTCCGTATTGCTGCTCCTACTCCTGCAGCTGGTGTTCCTACAGATCCAGGAATACTTCTTTCAAAATAATTAATTATTTAATTATTTAGTTAAAAGATAGAGCAGATTCTTTCTGCTCTATTTTTTTGTCCTAATTCTTCGCTGTTTGAGCATATGACATCGCTTTTTTTTCAACCTGCAACCTGCATTCCTTACTTCTTGGCCTTTGGCATGCCGGCTACGCCTGAGTGGATGTTTCTTGGCATTTTAGCTCTTATTCTTTTTGGTCCCAAAAAACTTCCCGAATTAGCAAAAGGCGTTGGCAAATTCATCGCAGAATTACAAAAAGCAAAGGAAGAATTCAGGCGAGAAATTTTAAATATCCCTTCATTGCCTTCCATCAAGGAGCCTATAGAAAAAAGAGCCTATAAGCCTATTGCTCTGAATACTCTTCCGCCATTACCTACAGATAAAATGGCGGAGCCCTCATCTGAGAATATAAAAGCTCCATCCTCTATTCATCCTAAAAACGGTGATGGG
>JBIRBD010000076.1:0-9208 GCA_044326465.1 Chthoniobacterales bacterium | reverse complement strand
TTAGCGTAAGGGCTTGGTCTAAAAATGATTTTTAAAACGGCGAAGCATACCTGGAAGGTACGTGAGCCGGTTGAAAAATCATTTTGAGGCTGAGCATATTGCGCTAATTTATAACGAGCCATTGCCGTTTTTAGGTTTATGGAGCGCCAGTTTGATGGAGCTCAAAATATTAAGTTTATGTTTTCAGAATTTTTCTTTCCAGCAGTCCATAGCCCAGTAGCCCTTTTGCCGATAAAATCTAGTTTCCAGCCTCAGAAAAAATATTCTCTTAAATTTGGACCTTCGTCGGACAAGCTCTAGATACCTTTGCTACAGCATATTAGCGCTCTTCGTCAAGGGCCAGCACCCATTCTCGATAAGTCATTGCTGTACGATCGATCAAGGCACGGCGGATGCTCGAAAGAGCGTGTCGATGAATATCTCGATATTTCCAATCGGGGGGATGCAAACCGATTCGTAAGAGCGACCATTTTTTTGAATAATAAAAGAGCGCCTCATTCCAAAATAAGCTGATAAAACGGCGGACTGCAGAACGAACACTATAGACCATGCTTTGCGCAGGCTCGTAGCAGCGCAACCTCTTATTTTTAAAAACAATTAATCCACCAAGTCGCGTCGTATAAAGAAACCCGTTATCTGCTAGCGCACGCTCCGCCTCTCCACTTAGCAGCCAGGCAGGTGCAATAAAGCCCCTATTTTCTGCATCACTAATACCAGCTAATCTCAACTGCTCTTCTCCTGTTTTTAATTTTTCACAAGCAGTTTCGTAATTGATATCATAAAACTCTCCCTCCCCTGCTGTATAATGCTGCGTAATCCAACGCACCATCCAGTTTTCTTTTTTGGCTGCAGGACGAAGATGACAAAGTCCATGCAAAACAATCTCATGGCCCTCTCTAGCCTGCTCTTGTAACCATCGAACAAAATCAGGATTCTTAGAAATCATTCCGCTATAATGATGATCTGGAATCACCAAAAGCGAACAACGCGTGACACCAATTTTTTTGAGATCAGCGAGCATTATTGAGACGGCTGATTGCGTGAGAGGCGAAACATCGTGAATGGAAACAACAAGCGCCTGGATTGGGAATGAGTGACAAGGAAGTCTTTGTGATAAGCATCTCATGATCGTTTGCATTTACGGGAGATATCTGTAGTTTATACTCGAGCCCTCCTGCGGGTGAACCTAAAAACGGTGATGGGAGTTCATAAATTAGCGTGCATATTTGGTCTAAAAATGATTTTTAAAACGGCGAAGCATACCTGGAAGGTACGTGAGCCGGTTGAAAAATTGTTTGATCCTGAGCATATTGCGCTAATTTACAACGAGCTATTGCCGTTTTTAAGTTAAGTGTTAAAGCTCTTCAAAAACACTCTAACGCTCCAAGTTCAAAAAGCATAATCGAAAACAATGTCTGAAAAAAATACACCTTTAAATAGCGATCAGCCACCACAACCTAAAAAGACTCATCGCGAACCTGACCAACCAGTCAATTGGCGTGGGTTCATTTTAGTAATTATTGCCTTAGCGCTTATTGGGGGTGCTTTTTTCTTCAAAGGAAACAATTTTATTTCAGCAGAAGAGATTCCATTGCCGAAATTTGAAACCCTTCTCAAAGATGGAAAAATTATCTCTACGAGTGAAAAGCCTCTTGAGCTTTTGATTGAAGAGGGAAAAAACACGCAAACATTCAGTGGTTTTTACCGAAAAAAAGCTGCGAACTCCGCGGAAGAAATAGCAACACCCTTCAGAACCACTGTCTACATGCCTTATAACAGCTTAACGCTAGAAAAAGAATTGCTGGCTGCTGGTGTGACGCCAACACCCCGCGCCGAGACAAATGTTTTGCTAGCGACCTTGATTAATTTTTTACCAGTATTGCTATTTCTATTCGTACTTTATTTTTTCTTTCGTTCGCAAATCAAAATGGCAGGCAAAAGTGCGATGAATTTTGGAAAAAGCAAAGCTCGCATGCTTGCTCGTGAGAAAAATAAAATTACGTTTAAAGACGTTGCTGGTGTTGAAGAGGCGAAAGATGAAGTCCAAGAGCTCGTTGAATTTCTGAAAGATCCTAAACGTTTTCAAAAATTAGGAGGTCGTATCCCTAAAGGCGTTCTAATGATTGGCGCACCAGGCACTGGAAAAACCTTACTCGCCCGCGCAATCGCAGGTGAAGCAGATGTTCCCTTTTTCAATATCAGCGGCTCTGACTTTGTAGAAATGTTTGTTGGCGTCGGCGCATCACGTGTGCGGGATATGTTTGAACAAGGAAGAAAATCAGCACCTTGCCTTATTTTTATTGATGAAATTGATGCCGTCGGGCGTCATCGTGGACAAGGAATGGGCGGCGGTCATGACGAACGCGAGCAAACACTCAATCAACTCCTTGTTGAAATGGATGGCTTTGATGCACAAGAAGGGGTCATTATTATTGCTGCTACCAATCGTCCTGATGTACTTGATCCAGCCCTCCTTCGCCCAGGTCGTTTTGATCGTCAAGTAACCATCGATCTTCCTGACGTCAAGGGACGCGAGGAAATTTTGAACGTTCACATTAAAAAAGTAAAAATTGCAGACACCGTTGATCTCTCTCGCATTGCACGTGGAACTCCTGGCTACTCTGGCGCAGAATTGGCAAACGTCATTAATGAGGCTGCCCTCATGGCAGCCAGAAAAGGGATTAAAGCAATCACGCAATCAGAACTCGAAGAAGCACGCGACAAAGTCCGTTGGGGAAAAGAACGCCGCAGCATGGCGATGAGCGAACGCGAAAAAACTTCCACTGCTTGGCATGAGGCTGGCCATGCTTTACTCAACGTTGTTTTAAAACATACCCATCCACTGCATAAAGTGACGATCATTCCACGTGGTCAATATCTCGGAGCAACGATGTATCTTCCCGAAGGTGATCAACACTCTATGCAACGCAAAGAAGCTCTCGACACTCTAGTGATGACCATGGGGGGACGCATCGCAGAAGAAATGTTTACCGATGATGTTTCCAATGGTGCTGCTGGTGACATCGCACAAGCCTCAAAACTTGCTCGCAAGATGGTTTGTGAATGGGGCATGAGCAGCCTCGGCATGATTCTTTTTAGCGAAGAGAGTAATTTTTCTTTCCTTGGACGAGACATGTCAAACAAGCGAGAGCATAGCGAGGCAACCGCACAGCTGATCGATTCGGAAGTAAAACGCCTTATCGATGAAGCGTACGCTCATGCGACAAAAATTCTCGAAGAAAAAAAAGAGACCGTCGCACTCATTGCAAAGGCTTTGCTAGAATTTGAAACATTAGAAGGAAGCCAAGTTACCGATCTCATCGAACTCGGCTACATGAAAAATCCACCAGTACTAGAGCAAAAACCACCTCCAATTCCACCGACACCAACAACAACTCCCACGGAAGCTTCTAAACCGATCTTACCTGATTTTCCGAGAAGCGGCCTGGCAGCACCTGTTCCTGCGTAATATTAGGAGATAGGAGCCTGGTTCACAGACCATTTCAAAAGAATTATAAAAATTTCGATCTTAGATTTTCAGTAGCCATTGCTTATCTCCAGAAGGAGATGAGCCGTTACGATTTTCAAAACAGAAAAATGTTATCCGCTAAATAAAATAATCCTAAAAACGGTGATGGGAGTGAGGAAATTAACGTAAAGGCTTATTCTAAAAATGATTTTTAAAACGGTGAAGCATACCCAGTGGGTACGTAAGCCGGTTGAAAAATTATTTTGAGGCTGAGCATATTGCGTTAATTTGCCACGATCCATTGCCGTTTTTAGGATAATAGGTTTCTTTAAGCTTCTAATTTCGTGGAAAAATTCCTATCTCCTATCTCCCATTTCCTATCTTCAATCTCCCATTTGACTCGTTTGCGCCGGCTCACTCACCCTCCGGGCTGCCTGGCGGCAGTCTATCCAGCGGCTTCCCAGCCAGCTGTATTCCCATCTCCTATCTCCTATCTTCGATTTGACTCGTTCGCGCCCGCTCACTCACCCTACGGGCTGCCTGGCGGCAGTCTATCCAGCGGCTTCCCAGCCAGCTGTATTCCCATCTCCTATCTGATACTAGCAGCGTTTTTTTCCACTACTTTTTTTCTAACCGCTACCAACGCTACCAGCTCGCCAGAAGCCATTCTCCAGGAGGCTCGTATTCAACCTACCCTACGACCGCTTTTACTCTACGCTACCATTCGTGGCGCAGAAGAGCCTCTTCCTCTAACAATAAAAATTGATCATGGAGTAATTCATTATCAACTTACCAATCCTAATGAGTTAATCACGTTGAAGCTTAGCCCAATAGCAACGTCACTCCATACAACGGTAGAAGCTAATGAAAGCTCGATAAATGAGGCACGCCGTTATCAAGAAATTCGTAACAGTGGCGTTACCTATGATGATCTCTCGCTTGCATTTCTTTACTGGCCACATCCTCACCTGCTCCGTACGGAAATAATTCGTGGAGAGAAAACATGGCTCCTTGAATTAATTTCTCCTGCTAGTAATAGCATCTATGGCAGCGCTCACGTTTGGATTGATCAACAAAGTAGCGCCTTACTGCGCATGGAAGGATTCAATCACGACGGACGTTTATTAAAACGTTTTGAAGTCATCTCTGCACAAAAAATCGATAATCTCTGGATGCTCAAAGAAATGCGCATTGAGACTTTTGATCCAGCGACACAAAAAGTTATCCAGCGAAGTTATTTGGATATTGGGAAGTTGAAGGGTTGAGGGGTTGGAAGAATCGCTATCGCGCTAGAAGATAGGAGATGAGAAATAGGAACCTAAATTTGATTCACAGACTTCATCTTTTAAAAATTTAGCAGTTATCAAAATAAAAAAGACCTTTAAGAAACCGATTCTAAACACAAACTTCTGACACTGCCACCTTTAGCTTGCCTTTTTGACTTACCAAAAAAACCTTGTTTTAAATTCCCCTCAGCCCCTCACCGCTTCTATACCTCAACTTTTCTAGATGTCTCTCTCTGCACAAATCGTTGATGAAACAGATGATTTGATCATCATCAACAAGCCTCCCTTCTTGCTAGTCCATCCTACCAAGCCGCGCGGACCGATAACACTCTGGGATCGGCTCAATGATCTGCTTAGCTATGAACTTGTCAATGGTGGCCAGATTGCTTTGATCAATCGTCTTGACCGTGAAACGAGTGGCCTTTTGCTTGTCACAAAAAATAAAAAAACGGCGCGCGCTTGCTCGATGGCAATGGCACAAGGCGCAATTCACAAAGAATATTTAGCCTTACTTTATGGCTGGCTAACGCCTGATGAGGGAACGGTAGATCAACCATTGCTACGAAAGGGAAGCGTGGAGCCTTCCAAAATATGGCTCATGCGAGGAATTCATCCTAAAGGGGCCGTTGCACAAACAGACTTTCGTGTTGAACAACGCATTACACATCCGGTGCATGGACCCATCACGGTTGTCCGCTGCTGGCCGCGTACCGGGCGCACCCATCAGATTCGCGTTCATATGGCTTCTCTTGGTCATCCAATCATCGGTGATAAAATTTATGGGCCATCGGAAGATTGCTATCTTACTTTTATTAAAAAAGGATGGTCATCTGAATTAAATGATCAACTCTGGCTTCCACGCCATGCGTTGCATTCTACAGCCTTAGGACTCGAATTCGAAGGGCAAAAATATCGCTGGGATTCTCCCTTGCCAGATGACTTAGCCGAGTTTGTGTGCCCGTTCAGCCTGAACGGGCAAGGGGCTCAGGCACCAGGTTTAGAGGCTACAGGTTGCAGAGATTTTGTTTAAAACTAACATTTCAAAAACTATTTTATCTTACTTGTTAACAGAACTTGTTAAATCCAAAAAAAGCTGCACTCTTTTCTAGCCTCTAGCCTGGTACCCCCTTCACCCGCAAACCACCAAGTACATATCCTCTGGAATCATTTTAGAAAGCGTGGAAATCAAGTCACCACGCAACATGTTGACAAGCTTGCCGCGCTGAGAAGCCCCTATAATAACTCTTTCAGCACCTATCGTAGAAGCAAGATCAGCGATAGCATTGGGTGGAGAATCGCTGATGGTATAGCATGGTAAAATATTTTCTCCGAGACCTTCGGCTTGCAGACTCTCAAATATTTTTTTTGCTTCCGGATCGTCGTGCCATTTCTTTTTTCGATCGCCTGGCGCAATAACAGGTTGTTCGCGTATAAACATCACATAAAGAGGGCGCCCTGTTTCTCGTGCTTCACTCACTGCAAAATCTAGTGTTTTTCCCAATCCTCTTACAGCCGCTAAAATAGGACCTCCATGGTGTTGTGTTGAAGATTCTTGAAGATGACGTAGAGCAAAAGGTATATTTTTTGTCGTTTCAAGCGCTGGAGATAAATGCCGTGAGCTGATTGCAACAGGCATTACCTTGCGATGCATTCCATTCTTTTTTTCTTTGGCTCTTGTAGCTTTGCGTATGGAATGCTCACGCGCGAGTCCACGAAGAATGAGCCCAATAGCCAAAATAGTAACAGCAAAAACACGCGCGCTTGGTTTAGTCGCAAAAAGCGTAATTTCAATCGCGATTAATATTGTAAATGTTATGGACATGAGTGCCCGTTCACGAAATAAGAGTGGAAGAGTGCGATCGGTGAACGTCGCACCAAGATTTGTTGCAATCGCACCGACAACGCCAACAGCATAGAGTTCCGCTAATCCAGAAATATCGCCGACCATAACAACAAGCGCTGCTGGAATCAGCATCATGATAATGAGAGAAAAACTAGGAACGCCAAATTGGTTAAGCTTTGCAAAAACTGGCGGAAGCTCTTCATCTTTAGCCATTAAAAAAGTAATCGAGATCAACCCGAGAAGAGCTGTATTAACAGCCGAAAGCAGTAGCATTCCGAAAGTAATGCTGACAGCCCAGCCTGCAATAATTCCAAAAGAAGGCCCACAAGCATGACCAACAAAAATCTGTGCCATATAGCGCAACATATAATCGCGGACACCTTCTGCACCAGGAGCATTCACATCACCATTGACCATAACAAGGTGAGGAAGAGCCATCATGGCTAGCCCAAGAAAGGCTGTAAAACCAATGACTTCTAGTAAAACAACCCAAAGGGCTTTATTAGCTGTTTTTGTTACAGAAGGAGCAGCTAATGTGCTACCAGGATTAAGCTTCATAACGCCGGTAGCATTGGCAACGGCTTCTACGCCAGAAAGAGCAAGTACAATACCAACAAAGCCAATCCAATTATGCTCCAACCCCCCATGCAAGGGATGAAGATGCGCTATGGCAACACCGAGATGAGGCAATGCAAATATTCCAAGAAGAATTACAATAATCGCTGTCGGCACTGAAATTAAAATCGCCAAAACTCCAGTATGCTTCGGACCAAAAAAATTGAGCCCACCAATAATTAGAATCGCAACGCCAGCATAATAAGCTGGATGATTGACACCGAGATAGAGAAAGGCTGAAAGAGCACTCATCGCTGCGGTAACAATATAATCAGCGATCAATAAAAAGGCGCCCACAATGGAAATAATTTCTGAACGATGACGTACGCTAGCATAGACACCACCTCCATTGGGATAGAGACGACAAATCGTCATGTAATTAATTCCAACCAGTAGCGTCAAAAGACACATCGGCACAATCAGCCAAAAGGCACTATAGCCAGCGATAGCAAAAGCCAATCCAATGACATAAGCTTTACTTGTTCCCCAATCGCCATAAAGAATGCCTGCCGCTCTTTTCCAATCAACGTCGCGAGGCCGTGATGTTCCGGTAGTTAGCATCAGTTAGGAGATAGAAGATGAGAGATAGGAAATGGAAAACTGATTCATAAAATATTTTGAAAACTAGCCTTGTTATTTATTTAGATTCTCGCAAGGAAAAAGTTACTGGCTAAAAATTAATATACCATTCGCACACGAATGGTACAGTCACTGACTACCTTAAACAATAAATGATAAGCGCTCTGAACTCACACTTTCCTTCAACCTCTATACCCAAGCAGAATGAAGATTTGTATTTTTTTACGCAGGAATGATTATTTCTATCAAGGAGGAAGAGCGAAGCGCTATGCGAGCATAACGTGAGCGATGACAACGATGATAGAAATAATAAGAACAAGTAAAAAACCCAAATCTTCATTCTGCTTGGGTATAACTCCAGCCTCTTAAAATGAAGATTTCCTTTTGCTTGCCCGAAGAGTATTGTCCGAGCGCTGCATGGCGAGAAGCTTGGAATGAAGAAAAAGTAGTTCCCCTAGAAGAGAGTGGAAGAATTGCAACCAGTCAAAGTTGGATTTATCAAACATGGGCCTTGCTCAGGACAATTGGTGTCCCTTGTTCGCTTTTCCCTCAGATGCCACAAGATGGAATCGTTATTGTGCTAAGCGGTTCTCTTTCTAAATTTTGCAATCCGCCAAAAAATGTTTTTCTTGTTGATATCGTTGCCGATGGCCTTCCTAATCCTTCCGCTCATTTTCATATTGTCCAAAACAGAGCACACGCCAAGCGACTCCATCGTTCTTGTTTTATACCACACTGGCCACAGCCAAATTTAATTAAGCGCCATCCAGAACGTGGCGATCATTTTGAAAATATCTCTTTTTTTGGCCACTCTCCAAACCTTGCCTCTGAGCTTCAATCATTCAAATGGCAAAATCGATTAAGAGAGGAACTAAACATACAACTTCAAATAAAAGGATCCTCCTCCTGGCATGATTATAGCGATACGGATTGCGTTATTGCCATTCGCGATTTTTCAAGATCTGGTCACTTTCATAAACCAGCCACAAAGCTCTATAATGCATGGAATGCAGGAGCGCCCTTCATTGGAGGGAGTGATTCAGCCTATGCAGCCGATGGCGAACCAGGAAAAAACTATCTCGTGGCCTCTTCACCAGAAGAGGTTTTTTTACACCTCACACATCTTAAAAAAAATCCAACCTTCCGCGCCAATCTTGTTACTGAAGGGAAAAAAGCGGGCATTAACTTTATCCAAGCAGCAACTTTAGAGCGCTGGAGAAATCTTATTGAAGAAACCTTGCCTCAACTTGCCACAGAGTGGTTAAGTATGTCAGCAGGCAAACGCCGCATGATGAAGGTAACACAGAGAGCATATTGTTGGATGGATCGTTACTGGAGGTAACAAATCGATTTTATGGTATAGTAGCGAAGCTTTTAACCTTGTATGTTGAAAAAGTGAGATCTTTGCATGACGTG
>JBIRBD010000048.1:0-12554 GCA_044326465.1 Chthoniobacterales bacterium | reverse complement strand
GCGCGATCATTACCTTGATCCAACTGGCTTCTACTATATGGGAGCAAGGTACTACGAGCCCAATAGCGGAAGGTTTTTAAGTCCGGATCCGTTAGGTCATGATGCAAGTCTGTCGCTTTATGACTATTGCAACGGTGATCCGGTTAATGGGTTGGATGCGGATGGAAGGTGTGTGGAAAGTGGAAACGCTGGAGCTCAGGCAGGGTGGAATAATGGAAATGGAAATTCAACTACTTATAATCCTTCCAGTGCGAGCATTCCGGCTGCTTATAACTTAGCTTGGGGGCTTGGTGCTTTTGATAGTTATCTTAATGCTCAATATGTAAAGCCAAACACAGAATTGCTCGTTGGAGCTCTTCAGCTAGCTAACTGGGGTATCAACACAGCTGGAGAAGCTGTTGGCCTTAATTCAGGAGATGTAGCAGCAGCAACAGTTTTTATTGCTCCAGAGGCTGCCGCTTTGAATGCCATGGCTGAATTGAATGGGGTTGGAGTTGCTGCAGAGAGTTCATCTACCATGTTGAGCACTTATAGATATACAACCGAAGGTGAAACTTTCTTTCATTATGGATATGCTGAGCAATCATCTGGCTTCCAAAATGGATTAAATCCAGGAGGTTTTGCTACCACTGTAAGTGATTTAACAGGGGCAGAAGCAAAAACTGGATTAGCTTTACCTCGTGCTATACCTCCAAACGCCATTTATAAAGTCTCTCCACAGCCGGGGACTTTAATTAGAGTCAATCCAGTTGCAGAACCATTATTTGGTCAACCAGGAAAGTTGCCAGAATTTCAATTTCCATTTGGAACAACACCAGGAACTGTATCTGGACCAACATTAATACAATGAATACATTAAAACAGTGTCCATTCAAAATTGGTGATAAAATAATTTATTGTCCTAGCGAAAAAGGTAAAGGAGCTGAAGCGATGACTCCATTATCTGAAAAATTAATTCCTGGTAGGCAATATACAGTGAGTAAAATTCAGGATTCGTGCTATGTGGTTGTTGAAGGATATAATCATCCAGGAGGAGGTTTATACTGGACCGAATTTAAACCAGAGATAGAAAAGATCAGTTATCGAATCTCAACCTCTTCCTCTTAGCTGCTAAAGAAAAAACCTCTCATTCCAGCTTGGTCTCAGCTCCGTCTGGAGCTGCTTGTCAGCAATCTGGTCTTGGAGTGATTTGAAGCGCTTGCTTTTTAGTTATGGTAGGTGATAATAAAAAAATGATAGCTGTTGAAGAAATTACCTTAGCAATTGAAAAACTTCCCAGAGATGATTTTTGGTCTCTTACCAATCAAATCATTGCTATGAGAGAAAATGAATGGGATAACGAAATGGTGGAGGATGCTCGTCCGGGAAGCTCACTAGATCGTATGGCTAGCAAAGCTCTGGAAGAATTTTATCAAGGTAAAGCTCATTTACTAGCGTGATCAGTTATACCAGCGCCGATTTTAGATCGCATTTTGAAAAGCTTCCTCGTCATGTTCAAATTTTAGCACGAAAGCAATATCAACTTTGGAAAACTAATCCCTATCATCCTTCGTTAAAATTTAAAAAAGTAGGGGCACAAGTTTGGTCCTCTCGTATAAATAATGGATGGAGAGCTGTTGCAACTCCAATTTCTGGAGGATATTTGTGGTTTTGGATTGGATCGCATGATGAATATCACCGAGTGATTCGTTCGCGATAATCTGTTTTTCGAAATTTGCTATTGATCCCCTTAGCCGCTAAGAAAAAATCACCCTATGCTCTTGGCGCGTTGAGCGATGAGCATATCTTCCACCGTTGAAAGAATCCGCTGTTGATGAAAACGAGGCAGCTGACTGACACGTTCAAAAATCAAACGAGCTTTACCAGCAGGGCCAGTGCCACGCTTCTTGTTTTGACCTCCTAGAAAATAATCAGCTGAAACCCCCAAAACTTCCGTGAGCTGCGAAAGCTGATCAGCACGAAGTCCCACGGCCTCACGTTCCCAATAAGTCACAACACGCTGACTGGTTCCTAGCTTATGAGCAAGCTGCAGCTGAGTGAGCCCTGTTTGCAGGCTGGCTTGAGCTATACTTTCGCCTAGTTAGCAATAACTTACAAATAAATATGCGAAAGTCGGGCTAGCTTCAGCTCCGATAGGACGCTCTCTAAATAGCTGCTCTAGCTATTAACCGGCTTAAGTAGCTTGTCTTCAATCTTAGATTGGTTTTTTTCAAGCCACCTTAGATTTTCATAAAGATTATCTTCATCAAACTTTTCCAATCCTAAGGCATCACATGCTGCGTGTGACGTAGCCAATCTAACAGCGCTTAATCGTGAGCCTTGGTCTATTACTCGAGCTAAAATTTGCCATAATGCAAGTCGTCCTTCTTGTGGCTTTTCCGGCATCATCTCGAATGATAATAAAACGAACGGCATCGGGATTTTTGGCAAGTACTTGCTCAAAAGCGTGTAAGAAAAAATCCCTGTTCTCTTGTTCCTCTTCACTCGCTGCACCATGCATCTCATGAGCCTCATGGACCTGTTGCACTTGATGATCTGCTATATTATGCAGCCCCGATTCCTCAGCTCTATAAAGAGCTTCACCTCCAGGCTGTATCATGAGCTCGTGTCCAAAAGCCCCTAACGCAAAAGCAATTGCCAGCGCACTTATACCATCTAGGGAACTAGAAGAGGGGAGGGTGGGTAATGCCAAGCTCAAGCTCAAGGCCTTTGCTGGCATAGAAACTTCAAAGTTGCAGGTGTTTGCTTTCAGCCAGTTATCAGGCGAAGCCACTTCTTCTTGAGAGCTGTAACCTGTAACCTCTATGCTATTAACAAAACTGAGATAAGCAGCCCTTGTTGTCTCACTTACAAAACTAATCGGCCAATGCTCTCTCCCTTCGATCAGAACATATTCATAACGCCCAGGCCTGCCCACGCGTGTGATGCAGGCTGCGCGCGTTCGCATTTGTTTTTGCAGCGATCTGCGCCTGCGCATGAGAAAGGAGGCCACTGCAAAAAAGGCCAATAAGAACTGCCTGAAGGGTTTTTTTCATGGGGTGAATTTTTTTAGAAAGGATGAATAAAGTGGGATTCTATATTAAGTCTCTTCATTGACAACTTATTAAAAATCAAATAGATTCGTTTTTTTAAGTGCTGAAAACAAGGTTCTTATTACTCTTTAGAAGGAAGCGTGATTATTTTTTAACCAACAACTATTCTTATGCCTCGGTACCTCAATCCCAAAAGCGATTTAGTGTTCAAAAAAATTTTTGGAAAGCCTCATTGCGAGCTTCTCAAAAGTTTTCTTAATGCAATCTTACCGCTACCGAATGATTGTATAATTGAAAGCCTAGAGTATCTCTCGCCTGAACATGTGCCAGAAATTGCGGAGTTAAAAAGTTCTATTGTTGATGTTCGTTGCATCGACAATCATAGCCGCACCTTTATTGTCGAGATGCAACTTCAATGGGTCAGAGACTTTATTCAGAGAATGTTGTTTAATACAGCCGCTACCTATGTTCGTCAGCTCAAAAAAGGAGAATCATACGAAAAGTTGAGTCCTGTTTACGGAGTAGCCATTATTGATGCTAATTTTACTGATGAGTCAGAGTGGTTTCATCATTATCAGATGAAAAAAAACGATGATCCCAATAAAAAGTTAGAAGAAATTCAGCTTGTTCTCATCGAACTTCCCAAATTAAAGCCGACTACCATAGCTGAAAAAAAATTAGCTGTTTTATGGTTGCGCTTCTTAAAAGAAACTAACGATCAAACAGAAAAAGTAGCTCAAGAATTGCTCGAAATCGAACCGATCAAAGAAGCACTCAAACTGACAGAAATCGCTGCTTATACTGCAGATGAGTTGCTCATTTACGATAAAGGTTGGGATATCGTTAGCTCTCAAAAAACATTAATAAGTGGCAAATATAGAGAAGGCCTAGAACAAGGAAAAGCTGAGGGTCTTGCTGAAGGTGAGGCTAAAGGGAAAGCTGAAGGTCTTGCTGAAGGCGAGGCTAAAGGGAAAGCTGAAGTTGCTCTCCACTTACATCAATTAGGTTTATCGATTGATAAAATTTGCGAAGCCACAAAAATAACAAAAGAACAAATTCAAAACATCATTGAGAAGAATTAATCCTTTAGAGGGCATCTTTTATTTTGGTTGCATTGAGATTTTTGTTCGATGCGTTCTATCATATGAGGATCATGATGAGCCTGAGAAGGATCGACATAATATTTTTTTATGACCTCTTTCTTCGGTATTTGACTAAAGCGAAAAAACGGCTCCCAATAACAGCGCTGCATCAGTAGCTAGAGAAGCTGTTTCGTTTCCCCAGTTTTTTGCGATAGTAGGAATTAGTAGTAGCCCAAGCAAGCTGATAAAGAGAGCTTTTATGATTAATACTCTGTGATCAATAAATCCGAGTGCTAATAAAAAAATAATCATAGCTGCAAGCCACCCTGTTTTTTTTCCATTCAACGGAGCCAATAAAGATTCATAGGGAACGCCTTGTTCTAAGCGAGCTACAACTGTTGTATTGATCAAGCAAAGTAGTGCAAAGAGAAAAAGTGATTTCACTATTAATGCAGGCTCTTGCGATTGAAGGAGAGGAACTAATCCAGTGCCGAGTGAAAAAATAAGCGTAATGACAATTTCCCGACCACATGGCCAGCGGGTATGGGTCAGTAACCAGGTATTGATGCCTAAATAAAAAATAACCGCTACGCTTAAGGCAATCCCAGCAAACAATAAATGTTGTGTAAGCTTCAAAGCTAAGCTGATATCGACTAAAAGAAAAATTCCAACAAGGAAAATAAAAAGCAAGCGATGCTTTGCGGTAAAGCAATGACGAGGTGCTTGGTTGACAATTATTGACACAGGGTGATGCGTTCTTGATGGTAGAATAATTGATTTTTTTAAAACCAAGGTGTCAAGCAAGTGGTCTACATTATAAATAATCCAGACGCTGATTCCTAAAACTGCCCGCTCATACCAACGTGGTTCCATATTTCCTGTGTGTGCTATGACCTCTTGCCAAACCAGAGCGATCAGCGTTGCATCAACAGAAAGAAGATTGAGATAGCGGAAAAAAAGGAGCACGACTATAAGCTAGCATTTTTGTAAAGGCAGTTTCTATTATGCTTGCAAGCATAACGTAAGCGAGGGCAACGCTGCCAGAGTCAAGAGAAACAAGTAGAAAACCCTAATTTACATTCGTGACGAGTATACTTCCAATAGGAAAAATTTCTGCTCAAGAATTTTCATTCCCGAAGAAAAAAGGTAATTCACTTACCTTCAGGCGCGCAAAAAACAACCTCCATTTTCCTAGTTGGTGTTTAGCTTTTGTCTTGCTACTATCCTTAATCGCATTGATCAAAAGATTAGCGAAGCAAAAACAGTGAAAAACTTTTTATTAACTCCCATCACCGTTTTTAGGATGATGAAGCAGCCTCATTTAACAATGTTTGTCATCTTAAAACGCAGTCAATATTTCACCGTGTTCGTTTTTTTAAATTTATTTTCTACGCTCTTTTTTGCCTCCTTAAACGCAGCTAATACGGCATCAGAGTCAGCACCAGCAGAGCTCGCAGCAGCTCAAAATAAAGCTTCCTCAGGTAGTCTTGAAAAAGCAATTGCTGATTATCGACGCATTGTTAGAAGCCATCCTTTTTCCAAAGAGGCATCGACCGCTCAATTTGCTGTCGCACAGCTTTTAAAACAAAAAGGAGACTTTGATGCCAGCTTTAAGGCCTATACTTATTTGCTCCAAAAATATCCCGAGACACCACATTTTGAAGAAGCTGTTGCAGAGCAAGTTAAAATTTCCAACGCTTTTTTACAAGGACGGCGCGTGAAATTTTTAGGCTTGCCGGCTTTTTCTGGTATCGAAAAAGCGCAAGATATGTATGAGACCATTCTTAGTATTGCTCCTTACAGCAAGTACGCAGCACTCACTCAATTCAACCTTGGTCTTGCTTTGGAGCGCCAAGGAAAAGCAAATGAGGCAATTGCCTCCTACCAAAAATTAATTGATAAATATCCTAATAGCTCCATTGGAGATGACGCCTTGTACCAAATTGGCTACGTTTACATGCGTCTTGGCACAGCAGGAAAATCACAAGACCTTTCAGCGCTGAAAGAAGCACAAAATAACTTTCAAGATTTTCTTGTGCAATATCCCAACAGTGAGAAATCGTTGCAGGCTCAAGAGAACATGAAAGTCATGATGACGCGTGAAAGTAAAGATACGTTGCGTATTGCGAAGTTTTATGACTTTTCAAAAGCGTATCAGGCCTCCGCTCTTTATTACAATGAGGTGATTCGTAAATTTGCTCAGACGCCCAATGCGACCGTTGCCAAGGGGCGTCTGGGAGAACTCAAAGCAACCATTGGGGAAGATGCATTACATGTAGGAGAACAGCATCCGATAACAGGTGAAGAGATGGCCTTGAGACGCAAACTTCAATCACAAGTGGAGACGACCTCTCTTTCTAATTACGACGGCCCACCAAAAAAAGAAATTGTTCCGCAAGATTTACCCCATCCTGAAATGCGCACCAATCTTAAAGAAGTTGAACCGCTCGATGAGCCAAAGGCTCAATAGTTCTAACCGTTGAGTAACTCAGAAAACGTTCTTTAGAAAAAGCATAACAAGGAGCATCTCTAAAATAAGAATTCACCACAAAGGAGACAAAGATGAGACAAAGGACACAAAAAGAAATTTTTGATAAAAAAATTCTACGTTTAATAACTAGATGCTTTTTTATGGCATCTCTTATACTCACTTTTGCTGGCTGTGGTTATACGCTAGGCGAAGTAAAGCCAACGACCATGCGTCGCGTTAATACGCTAGCTATTTCAACATTTCAAAATGGAACACTTGTTCCACGCTTGGAATCACAGACAGCAGATGCAGTTGTTAAACAATTTCAGCAAGATGGAACTTATCGCATAGAAGCAGCTGATCGTGCTGATGCCATTGTCACTGGGAAAATCATCAGTCTTGAGCGTCGTCCAATGCGTGTCTACGCTAGTAACGTTCAACAAACTTCAGAATTTGAGCTTGTTTTGAAAGTTGAATTTATTGTTAAGGATAGGGTAACAGGTGCGCTCTTATTGAAAGGACGTGCCGAAGGGTATACTCCTTTCTTTGTTAATACGGATAACGTTAATTCTGACCTCGTTACCGATCAAAATATGAACTACCCTATTGCAGCACAACGCATGGCTGTTAATTTAGTGAGTAAGCTTTCGGAAGGATGGTAAGTATTTGCGAATGCAAATACGATAATGGTAATTGCTCATCTCCTTCTGGCGAAGAAGACGAGCAAGAAGTTGCCAGTTGTCAGCTGTTGGTTGTTTTTATTTAAAAGATTTATTTTTGTGCTTTTTAATCTTTGTAATCCTTGTGGTTAATTTTAACCTTGATAAGTCGCTAGTTACGAAAAGTCTGAATAAAACTCATAGCGTTTAATAAAAGCACTCAAAGTGTTATTGCCTCTCATGGACTCATTACCCATTACTCATCACACATTACAACAAGGCACAGCAGCCCCGCCCCTCTCTATTCTACCAACACCGATTGGCAATTTAGGGGATCTTTCTCATCGCGTGGAGGCAGCGTTGCGTGAGTGTGACCTTATTGTCGCAGAGGATACCCGTCGCGCAGACCAGCTGCTCAAACACCTCAAAGTTTCTAAACGCATGCTCAGTTTTCATGAGCATAATGAAGGAGGGCGACTCCCCCAGCTTTTGAAATATTTACGCGAAGGAAAAAAAATAGCCCTGGTGACCGATGCGGGGACACCTTCTATTAGTGATCCAGGCTATCGTTTGATCAAGGCTTGTATTGAAGAGAAAATTCCGTACACCGTTTTTCCTGGTCCTTCAGCAGTGACCACAGCGCTTGTTGGTAGTGGGCTTCCGCCGGTTCCATTTTATTTTGGTGGCTTCTTGCCGGCTTCGGGATCCAAGCGTCGAGGTGAAATGAAATTAGCAATCGAGCGTCATCTGACCTCAATTTATTTTGAATCACCCCATCGCTTGATTCCCTGTCTTGAGGATTTTGTAACGCTCATGCCTTACGCGCGCCTCTGTGTCGCGCGCGAACTGAGTAAAAAATTTGAAGAATATTATCACGGCTCTCCGAAAGAAGTTTTAGCTCACTTCTCTCAAGCAGATGTTCGCGGAGAAATTACGCTTGTCTTTCATCCCGACGCTGCTACCTCCGAGGTGCAAGAAGCTTCTGAAAAAAAACCCATTTTGCGGAATTTGGCATAGGTGGAGCTAGCTAGAGACCATATCGCCGGTCGCGCTCTTTATAGTCTTCGATGGCAGCCAAGAGATCGGCTTTTTTAAAATCGGGCCACAGCTTTTGCGTGATATAAATTTCGGCATAGCTCAGCTGCCAGAGAAGAAAATTGGAGATACGATATTCTCCCGAGGTGCGAAGAAATAAATCAGGATCAGGCATGTTGTAGGTATAGAGATGTTTGGAAATCGTCTCTGTGGTAATTTTTTCAGGCTCGATAATGCCATCCTTAACTTCATGAGCGATCGTCGTTACAGCATCTACAATTTCATCGCGTCCGCCATAGCTCACCGCCAACGTCAACGTCAATTTCCGATGATGAGCTGTAACAGCAATCGCCTTTTTTAAACGTTGCTGTATCCTTTCTGAAAGAAGATGCAACCTGCCAATCGCATTGAAGCGAATTTTATTTTCATCCAGCTCTCTGACTTTATTTGTCAAATAATGTTCAAACAGCAACATGAGTCCGCGTACTTCGAGGGCGGGACGATTCCAATTTTCCGAAGAAAAAGCATAAAGCGTTAAATACTCTACACCAGCTTCCAAACAAGCATCGAGGCATTCTTGGACGCTCTGTGCGCCTTGCTCATGACCTTTATTTCTTCCAAGACCACGCTCTTTAGCCCATCGACCATTTCCATCCATGATGATAGCGATATGACGTGGTGGCGGTTTAGGAAAAGTTTTCATGGTAGCAAAATCAATCGTGCAACCTTACACTCCCATCATTATTCTTAAAAACAAAATGAAAACGCTGCTTACTCTTTTTTTACTAGTCCTTATTCTAGTCACTACCTCGTGTTCCACTTCTTCAAGGGTTATCCAAATTACAAAAAATAGAAAACCATTACTCCTCGAGGCTGGATTTAAGCCGCTTCAGATAACAACGCAGGAACAACGCCAACAAATGGAGAAGCTTACTACAAATAAAATCACGACTCTTTCACGCAACGGAAAAGCTTATTTTATCTATCCTGATTTAGAACATGACCAAGTTCTTGTTGGTCGTAATCGGCAATACATGCACTATAATCAGCTTGTTACCGAAAAGCTCGCAGGCCCTGCTAAAGCAGATAAGAAGCTCGAACAGTTTTGGGCCAGGTCGGGCGTTTGGGATAATATGGGTGGCATGAGTAATGTTAACTTAGAGGATCCTTTTTTCCTTTCCTATTAATTATAAGATGCTTGTATCGGATAATTAATTACTCATGCCTCTTTACTCTTTACCAGCAGGAGCGACTTTGAGAACAGAGTCTCATTTTTTCTGGCGCTGGAATGGTCAATCTATCGTTCCCTGCGATGGTAGGGTCTTAGTGAGGGATCGCGGATTCCGCTATGGGCAACATTTTTTTGAAACGCTTGCCATACGTAATAAAAAAGTTCTTTTTCTAAAAGAGCATGTTGCGTTGCTTCTTCAAGCAGCTGAGCTCCATCAATTTCCTTTTACGGCCTCTTGCCAACAGGCATTGCTCAAATTTTTTAAAAATGAATCATTTTCTGATGGATTGCTTCGTATTTATTTGACGGCTGGTGAGGGAAGTGTTGCCACACCAGTTATTGCTCCTAATCTTTTGCTGACATGGGAGGAGTCTGTTTTTCCAACAGCAGATGAATTAAAAAAGGGAATTCCTCTTGTCACCCTCAATGATGAAGTCATCACAAAAAACTGGGGTGAAAAAAATGGCAATTATTGGAATCATGTTCAAGCGCTTGAGAAAGCCCGTGCTATGGGGGCAAGGGAAGGTGTTGTTTCTGGATCATGCGGCTTGGTGATTTCTGCAGCGATGGCAAATCTTCTTATTTGGATGGAGGAAGATCATGGTGGTGAGAAAGTAATTCAGCTTTTAGCTCCTGCGCATGCATGCGCACGTAAAGGAGTTGTTCTTGCTTGGGTCAAAAAAAATTCTGTGATGAAATCTGTGGACTTATCAAAAATTCAACTTAAAAGAGCCATAGCGCTTGCTATTACTAATTCACGCTGGGGCGTAATGCCTGTTGCTACCTTGGATGGAAAGCCATTACCACAGCCTGAGCTAGCAGAGAAGTTGGCACTAAACTACCTTGCTGCCCATGAGTTTTAATAGCCCTCACGCTGACCTTCTTTTTAAGGCTACGCAGGTGCCTTCACTTGCCTCTGTGTTGAGTGGACTTGCCTCTGCGCAAGAGGATAAGGTGGGACCAATTCAGCTCACTAGTGTTACTCAAGCAGCATGGCCATTTCTCGGAGCTGCCCTGAGCATTAGCTTGCAGCCAGCCCGTTCTATTTGGTTTATTTGCGATGACGCAAAAAAACAGGAAGATTTTTTTTGTGAGCTGCGACTTTGGTTAGAGCCTAAAGAAATGGCTTTTTTTCCCGATCTTGGAATGACCGCAGAGGGCCTTGGTTTACCAGATCCTGAAGTTCTATCAGAACGTTTAGCCTTCCTAGGCAGGCTAGCAGCGGGGGAGATGCTCGTTGCGGTTATTTCGATTTCAGCCTTGTCTCAACGCGTTCTATCTAAAAATGATCTCACCGCTGGGTGTTGGACGATTGATGTTGGCTGGAAGGGTTCTCCTGGTCAGCTTGCACAACAATTATATCATTCTCATTTTACGCGAACAGATTCTGTTGCATCACGCGGAGAATGTGCCTTGCGTGGCGGTATTCTTGATTTTTTCTCCTGGCAAGAGGAACTCCCCTGTCGTGTAGAGTTTGATGAAGAAAAAATTATTTCAATGCGCTATTTCGATAGCGATACGCAAATTTCCACACAAGAAATACAAACGTGTACGATTCAATCTTCCGAAAGTGAAAGAGAACCTCTCCCTTTCATTGATTATATTGCAGCGAATGATCTCATCGTTATTTTGGGCGATCATTTTAATGAGGAGGCTAAAAAACAGATCGATCAACTTGCGGCTCAAAAAATTCATTTCCTAGATTACTCGGCAGTCGAAGTTGAAAATCAATCTAGAAGCGGGAAGAGAGATCTTAAGACGTCAACTGGTCACTTAAACTATCATCGCCAGATGATTGAAGTATCTTGTTATCCAATCCCTTTTGCGCAATTTGGAGCTGGCGATTTTGTAATGCAAGAAGCGCGGCGCAAACAGTTTTTTGACCAACTGGGTGCCTGGCAAAAAGCAAATCAGCATATTCTGTTTTTCAGCAATACCGAAAGCGAGGGGGAACGTTTTGTGCAGCTTGTTTGTGAGAACAAAGAGATTCCTTTGTTCAATCATTCTTTCTTAGAAATGCGCTTAGGTGGAATAGCCAAAGGATTCTCTTTTCCAGAAGCGCAGCTTTCTATTTTAGCACATGCCGAAATTTTTGGTTGCTCCGCGCTGCACCAGGCACAGCGGTGGCATCGCAGGCGCGAAGAGCAGAGGGCCGCACGCTCCGCGATTAATTTCTCAGAATTTGAAGAGGGTGATTTTGTCGTCCATACAGAGTATGGGATTGCTTTTTATCAAGGTCTCCAGCGGTTCTCTGCCGCTGATGGGACGATAGAGGAAGTTTTAGTTTTAGAGTTTCAGGATGAGGCAAAACTTTTTGTTCCGCTGGATCAAGCATGGCAAGTCTCTCGTTATGTAGGCATTGGTAAAGCAACCCCATCGCTTTCCTCCCTGAATGATGAACGCTGGGGAAAAACACGTGCTCTCACGGAGAAGTCGGTTTTTCTTTATGCCGGAAAACTATTAAAACTCCAGGCGGAACGTGAGACTCAGAAGGGATATGCCTTTGGTCCTGATACACCTTGGCAGAAAGAGCTGGAGCAGAATTTTCCTTTTTCTGAAACGCTTGATCAACTACGTGCTATTTCAGAAATTAAACAAGATATGGAATCATCGCTGCCGATGGATCGTCTTTTGTGTGGGGATGTTGGTTTTGGAAAAACAGAGGTTGCCTTGCGTGCTGTTTTCAAGGCTGTGATGGCTGGTAAACAGGCTATTTTTCTAGCTCCGACAACGGTGCTTGCACAGCAACACTATCAAACATTAGCGCAACGGATGAGTCCATATCCGCTGAAGATTGAATTAATGAGTCGTTATCGAACAGCAGCAGAGCAACGCAAGGTGATACAAGGTCTAGCTGATGGTACGGTTGATATTGTGATTGGAACGCATCGCCTTTTTTCATCCGATATTATTTTTAAAAATCTTGGGCTTGTGGTTGTTGATGAAGAACAGCGGTTTGGAGTGAAACATAAAGAGGCTTTTAAGGAGAGGTTTCGACTCATTGATATCTTAACGCTTTCAGCAACACCAATTCCTCGAACACTT
>JBIRBD010000171.1:0-3282 GCA_044326465.1 Chthoniobacterales bacterium | reverse complement strand
CAGATGGGAGAAAGAGGTTGCGATCTCCTCAGGCTCCATTTGTTGATGAAGAGGGTTATTGGGATTATTGAGATTACGCGCAGTCCTATCTCCTTCGCTTCCTTGTTGCGCTGCTCTTACTGCGGAAGTGCTACTCCGACCAAACCTGAGCATCAGCTCAGGAGCAGCGACGAGACCGATTAAGGCTGCCGCAGAACTTACATCGGTGATGTAAGAGTCGAAGTTAGAAGTTGAAGTTGAAGTGGGGAAAGAAGAAGAAACCAGCGTCAACATTGTTGAAGGCACTTCGAGCTCAAAGGTATCGTTGTTGCAGCTCACATCTTCGATGTGAGAGTTGAAGTTGGAAGTGAAAGTTGAAGTGGCAGAAGAAGAAGCCTGCAATCTATCAGCGTAACTCGCTTGAGATAGGTGGCTAACGTAGTTAATAGGGCAATTTTCCTGACCTGCGATAACCTCATAGTGCCATCGCCCGGGCGCGCCTACGCGCACGATGCAGGCGGTGGTGGGATCGGATCCCATGGCCTGGTTGTAGAGGTGGTCTGGATCACTTTGTGTTGCGACCTGATTTAAGAAGTTGCAGTAGTCGCTCGCCGTGACCAACAAGAGAGTTGAAGCAGTAGAAGTAGTAGCGGCCGTTTCTAATCTCCCATGAGTAGAACTAAAATTGCTCTCGGCCCAGCTGCTCGAGGTGATTGCCAGAAGAATCGAAACGAGCGCGATAGAGAGGGTGGTTTTTTCCATAAGGTTTTTTGTCTTTTTTTAGCTTCCTGAAGGCAAGATGCTTTTCCTGTAATCCTGCAGGCTGTTTCCCTACAGCCTTTTTTTATAGGCAAACTAGGCAATTGAGTAAAATAAAGCTCTCGTCAAAAATTGATGCTTTTTGGACGGAATCTAGAGACTAATCCCCAAAGGAAATACCCACGGCTCGTGCCGTCTCAACCATTTGGCATTGAGGCGGGACGTTTTTGAGCCTATGCACAGCATCCGCAATAGGAACAGTCATTACTTCATAATTTTGGTAGCTAACCATTGTTCCAAACTTTCCCTCTTGAGCTAATTGCACCGCCTTCACCCCAAAGCGGGTTCCTAAAATACGATCGAGTGTTGTTGGTGCCCCACCCCGTTGCAAGTGGCCGAGCACGCAATTGCGGGTATCTCTTCCTGTACGTTTTTCAATTTCGTGGCAGAGCATTTCACCAATGCCTCCAAGTCGCCATTCTCCATTGCTATTTTCTTTGTGTAAGAGGCGCCCCCCTTTAACTGTTGCTCCTTCGGAAACAACAATCATCGTACAAGAATGTCCTTGCTGATCACGCGCACGAATGGTTTCTGCAACTTTTTCTAAGCTGAAAGGAATTTCAGGAATCAAAATAATATTGGCTCCTCCTGCAAGGCCGCTCCAGAGACCAATCCAGCCAGCATGCCTTCCCATGACTTGAAGAATCATCACGCGTTTGTGGCTCGCTGCTGTTGTATGGAGACGATCCAAAGCATCGGTTGCGCAAGCCACAGCAGAATCGAAACCAAATGTCATAGCCGTTGCTTCCAAGTCATTATCGATTGTTTTGGGAACACCAATCATGGGAAACCCAGCCCGATAAAGCTGTAATGCTGTGCTCATCGAGCCATCACCACCAATCACAATAATCGCCTCTAGATCAAGCTGACGACAGGTAGCAGCAGCCTTCTCAATAATTTCTTTAGGAATGGTCGCTTTTTTTCCTGCACCAACTTTTGCAGAAAAATGGCCGCGATTGGTTGTGCCAAGAATCGTCCCACCAATACGCATGATACCAGAGGTATTGAGCTGATTGAGGATCATATGATCGCCTGGGGGAAGCATCCCTTCAAAACCATCGTGAAAACCGATGACTTCCCAATCGAGTTGTTCTGCCGAACAGACGATAGCCCGCAAAACAGCATTTAATCCGGGACAATCGCCACCGCTTGTTAAGACACCAATCTTTTTTTTAGCCATAAGAGAAGAATTGTTTTGGAAAAATTTATTTTAAAAAGGTGAATGAAAATGAGAAGGTTAACGTAGGGAGTTCGTTCTAGAGACTAAAAAGGACTATAGAAATTTTCCTGCCTTTAAAGAACGACCTTGTGCCGCCCAATCATTATAAAACGACCATCCGCGATGTTGTAGTTCTAAGCCCGTAGAAAAAAAATTAGGTGAATTAAGCAGCACGGTGATGATGCGGCGTGGCGTTGTATAGACGATATCACCAACCCGCTTTACCTCAGGTTTATGCTCACTTGTTAAAATAATACAATCCCCAGCGCGCTGAGCATGGCCTGTTTTTACGCCATCAATATCATCAACGCCTAAAAGTTTATTTGTATTCTCAATTTTCACACCCATGGATTGGCCTTGTCGTTCAAAATGAATATCGCGTGATTTTTGTGAAGCGTAGAACGCAAAACCTGGTTTTGAATAACCATAACGCGTAAGGCGCGCAAGATCAGCGGCGCTAGAATAAGGCTGCGCTGAACCTTGAGGCATATCAAGGCCGCTTGGATTAAGGAAAAGTGTATGCTTCATTTCAAGACCTGCTGCAAGTGCGTTCATTTGGGAAACAAAAGTGCTAACAGGATCGAGCCTATGCTCATTGGGTAGCTCTCTTCCAACAGCATTGGCTATCGTTATTGATGCTTCAGCATCGGATGCCAAGAGCGATAAATAGAGCAGATCACGTAGAGTTAGACGATCACCTGACTGAAGCCCTACCGGATTAGATGAACCTTGCGGAGGTGCATTCGGTGGAACTTCTACAACAGCATCAAGATTATGTTTTGAAACTTGAATCCAATCGAGGAGTGTGATAGCAAGCGCAACTTGAGTAAGGCTTGCAACAGGAACTTTATCATCACTGTTTTTTGCCTCTAAAATATAGCCTGTCTCATTATCAACTGAAATGAAGGATGCCGCGACGGCTTGGAATGAAAGCAGAGCGGTCAAAGTAATGAATAGCATCAGCGCTGTGAAGCAGCGCTTGCAGCGCTTGCAGCGCTTGCAGCGTTGTAATGGGTAATGAGTAATGGGTAATGAGTGAAGAGTCATGCTGAAATAATAAGTGATAAAATTCCGTAATAAGTAAATAGTGCCTGTTCAGGGAATGCTGATTTTAAAAAGAATATTTTTCCTTAGGCTGAAAGCTAAAATTTATGCGGTAAAGTAACGAGTGGCGAGTAGCCTGTAACGAGTATTTTTATCCAAGGGCAACTTATATACCATTCGCGTGCGAGTTTTAGGTTTTTTACGATCTTATTTTTTGTTGT
>JBIRBD010000038.1:0-13999 GCA_044326465.1 Chthoniobacterales bacterium | reverse complement strand
TTCGGATGTCTATCCGACGGCCTCCCGGCCAGTCGTATTGCCATTTCATGGCAGCCGCAAAGTTTCTCTTCAAATCATGCCGATGGTGGGACTCGAACCCACACTCCACTTTCGCGGAAAGGGATTTTAAGTCCCTTGCGTCTGCCATTTCGCCACATCGGCTCTGAAAAAAAGTGATCCTAAAAGTTTTTTCCCGAGACTGCAACACTACAGTTTTACAAATGCTCCTGTCATCAACGAAAAATTATTTTGTTCTAAGTATACCATTCGCGTGCGAGTTTTTTATTTCAGAAAAAGAGTCTGTATTTTCAATTGGCTTTAGTATATGTGTTGGACCGTACAGCATGCTCGTTACTAGAGCGTTTTAAACGGAGTTGTAGTCAATATGCAGTGACACTCGAGGGCATAAGCACCCACGTGGTGCCGCAATGCGTGATTGTAACTTTAGCAAAATGCTTTATTGAAAGATCCCCCCCCCTATGCAAAGACCCCCCGGTTATTTTTTATTTTTAACACTACTTATTTCCAGTTGTTTTTTAAGATATGCTTGCGCTCAAGAACAGGCCTATCTATCTGCTAATAAAAAGGAAGTAACCGCTGCAGAATATTCTGATTTTTTAAATCGCACCGCTGCTACCGACCCTCATCACCTCTACGATGAAAAAATAGGAACTGACCCGGAAGCAGCATGTATTAAGCGTGTTATAAGATCAGGAAAATTTTACTACGAACTGATTGCAGGACGCGAAGATTTTCCTGTGAGGTATGTGAGTGAGCAGGCGAAAGATTTTTTTTACCAAGAGACAGAGAGTAGAGTTTCTGAACATGGGGTTTCTGTTGATAACAAGCAAGAAGACTCCTCTCTCTCAGATAAAGGGGTTGAGAGGTTTTTAGCATCCAACCGAGATGTTTTTTATGAGGTTCTTCAAAATGGACCTTCTCTACAATTATCTCTTAACGATTCTGTTCATGAACCAGCTAATGACGTTGAAATTATTGGCTTGGCTGTTTTAGGAGCATTGGCCATCACTGGTGACCGCATTGTTCTTCCAGGTGGTGAAACACCACCTCCTGCCGAAGTGGGCCTGCGCTTATTACCCGACTCTTCTATTGATCAAGAACAACCACATCAGCATATTAATACCATTACTCCATTTGCACCTCATGCTCCTGGAATTCAACTTCCTGATAATGAGTTGCAAGTCATAAAGAAGTTAGTGCCTCAGTCTGATCATAGTGGAATATCGAAAAAGAGAGTCCATGAGATGCATTATTTTCCACGGGAGTTGATCAACATTATCAGCCTCGATAAGATAGATTCTCTTAAGAAAGAGAAAAATAGGATTGAGCAAGACTACAAAGACCTTTCTCTTAATGCTACTGCAGACCCCGATCATCTGCAGTTTCTCAAGAATCGTAAAGAGATCCTAAAAGCAGAGGTGACCTATCGAGGGGCAATGATAGAGCGTCTTAATGAATATGTTGCATCGGAGCATGACCCTAGAATGGAAGCGTTAAAATGGTCTCATTCGATCTACAATGCTAATAAGCTTGCTGAAGGGCATAGCGTTAAGATTAGCAAAATAGATCAACAGTTTAAGCGCAATTATGAATTACTAGCTGAAAATAAAAAAACACTAGCAACACTGGAGTTGGAACTTTCTCAAAATCAGGATGATTCAATTAATATAAGGAAAAAAATTTCTGACTTAGAGAGAGAGATTGTTCTATTAAGATTTGCCATGGATTCACAAGCCTCTTATGCCAAACTTTTGCCCCCTCTTTGTAAAGTCATGGAGAGTGAGAAACCAATAGAAAAAAAAGAATGGCTTTCTCTTGCAGAAGAGGCTGAACGCCAAAGTGCTAATTTGACGGCTATTGTGTTGGATATAAAAAACAAACAAGAAGAGTATTCCTATTTTATAGACCATTCCTATGAAACGACAGCCGATTGTTTTAAGAAGATTGCTCACGAAGCACAAAAAGACTCTCCCAATAAACAGGTCATTAGCTTATTTAGTGAAAGCGCGTCGCTTTTTCAACAAGCAGCAGAAAAAAATAATCTTAGATATCGCATGGCTGCAGATGCGCTTTTGGAAGCGGCTACAGAGGCACTAAATAACCAGCCTAATCAAGATGCCATTAGCTTATTTAGTGAAAGTGCGTCGCTTTTCCAACAAGCAACAGAAATAGAGAATCTTAGCTGTCACCCAGCAGCTGCAGGTTTTGCTCTTCTCCAAGCAGCTACAGAGACTCAAAAAACCCAACCTAATCAAAATGCTATTAGCTTATTTTGTAAAAGTTCTTTGCTTTTCCAAGAAGCAGCAGAAAAAAATAATTTTGCCTATTACTCAAAAGGTTATGCTTTTTTGCAATCAGGTAGAGAGATACTAAATGACCAGCCTAATCAAAATGCCATTAGCTTATTTCATGAAAGTGCGTCGCTTTTCCAACAAGCGGAAGAAAAAGATAGCTCTAGATATTTCCAAGCAGGCACTGCTCTTTTGGAAGCAGCTACAGAGGCACTAAAAACCCAACCTAATCAAGATGCCATTTGCTTATTTAGTGAAAGCGCCTTCCTTTTCCAACAAGCGGAAGAAAAAGATAGCTCTAGATATTTCCAAGCAGGCACTGCTCTTTTCGAAGCAGCTACAGAGGCACTAAATGACCAGCCTAATCAAAACTTAATAGACTCTTTGATAACACAATCAAGAGAGCATCAAAGAGCGGCAGAAGAAATAGAAAAAGAACCTACTCAAAAAATCAATTGTACCATCTCGTGAAGGTGACCGTGAATGGGCAATGGTAGAGTAGGCGGAGGTCACGGATTGACAGGCACGGGGCCAAAGACCGTTGTCCCTCCACCCCTCATCGAACCGTACGACCGGATTTCTCGGGTACGGCTTTCGGGTGCTATTCTTTCGGATTGCTTCATGAATTTCGATGCTCATTATTGATGTTTAGGTTCATTATGGCCTGTTGCACTTCACTCTTAAATGGGCCGGTTTAATAGTGAGCTTACACGCCACTGGTTACTCGCTACTCGTTACTGCTATGAACAATTACGACCGTTTCATAGTCACTTAACGTCACCCTTCAACCGTCTCACCAATAATTTTTCGATACGATGATGATTCATCGAAAGAACTTCAAAACGAAAATTTTTCCAGAGAATGAATTCACCGGCGTGTGGAATATGTCCGAGCTGCGCGAGGAAAAAACCTCCAATCGTTTGATAGCGAATTCCTTCCTGTTCATTTTCTCCCAATGAAATTCCAATAGCAGCGATTGATTCCTCAATATTGAGCATAGCGTCTATAATCCAGCTGCCATCAGCCTGACCCGTTGCCACTGGATAATACTGCTTCACTCCTCGCTCAGGAAGCATCCCGATGATTGATTCCATTACATCTTTGAGCGTCACGATGCCTTCAATCACCCCAAACTCATCAATGACAAGAGCCGTATGATGTTTTTTTCCACGAAACTCTTCGATGAGTTGAGAAGCGGTCATCGTTGATGGAACATACGGCGGTACCATTGTCACATCGGCCAACTTAACAGAACCCGTCAGTGAAAGATTAGCCCAAAGAGCTTTAACAGAAACAATTCCCTTTATCTGATCATGTGTTCCTTGAAAAACTGGAAATTCAGAGTGCCCACTCTGAACAACACGACGCCAATTAGTTTCATTATCATCATCGAGATTGAGCCAGACAAAACAAGAACGAGGCGTCATGAGCGAGGCAGTAATTTGCTCATCTAGATCCAAAACACCTTGGACCATTTCCTTTTCAGAAGCCTTAAAAACGCCGCTGTTAAGACCTTCATCCATCATATGAATTACTTCATTATCCGAAGCGGGAGCATTTTCATAAAGATGAAGTCCAAAAATTTTCAGAATGTTGATAGTAAGAGTTTTAGATACTGAAGCAACAGGATCAAGAAGAGAGGTCATCACACAAGCAAATTGACTAAGAGCGCGCGTTAGCCAAGAGACGGACAATGATTCGCCAATAGCTCGTGGCAAAACAACACCAAAAAATAATACGGTTAATGTGAGTAAAAGAGCTAATCCAACAAGGAGCATTAGGTATTCTAGAAAACCAGCTCGTAAAACTTCATCGTGGAGATTGTCGGTAGCAATAACGGCAGCAAACATAAAAAAGAAAATTGCCGTTAACCACAAAACAGATCGTGAACGCCTTGAGGAATGCTTTTGAGATAGCCCTCCTTTTCTTAAATTTAAAAATATCTCTGCTAAGACAACAATTCCACCGAACAGAATCAAGAGCAATGGTTCTAGCAATTCGTGAACGAAGAAAACAATGAGCTGATGGAAAAAAGACATGATCACCTTGATTTTCTTAAAGAAAACAGAGTAGAGCAATAGGAATATTGAATAGCATTCTTAATCACTATATTCTTATTCATCGCTTAGCTTTACCCATTACTCTTGCCTATAACATGACGGAACGAAAGGACTATATCCTCGATGGATTTAATAAAATTGATCGCGATCTTCGCCATCTTATGCTCTGTTTTCGTGAAGTACTCGAAGAGCTAGGTGAAAACCAGATTGCCTCCTGCTTGCCCTGGCTCGAAGAGACATCATCCTTTCCACTCCCCCAATTGCTATCAGGTTCAGGTCTTGAGCAGGCCTACTCGATTGCTTTTCAACTACTCAACATTGTGGAAGCAAATGCTGCCGCAAAAACACGCAGGCTTCGCGAGAGCAATTCAGGACTCATAGCAGAGCGTGGTTTATGGGGAGAACAGCTTCTTCGTCTTAAAAATCTTGGCCATACAGAAAAAGAAATTGCTGCTTTTTTACCCAGTGTTCACGTTGAGCCAGTCTTCACGGCTCACCCTACAGAGGCAAAACGAAGCGCTGTCTTAGCAGAACATCGCATCCTTTATCAATTATTGGCCAGAGCTGATAAAGAAAGCCTTACTCCTTCGGAACAAAAAAAGAGCCGCCACCAAATAAAAATCTGCCTCGAAAAATTATGGCGCAGCGGAGAAATTTTTTTTACTCAACCAACCGTCGCCGAAGAGCGCCGTGATATTCTTTTTTATCTACGTGATATTATTCCCGATGCCGTTACTAGCCTTGATGAACGCTTGCGATGGGCCTGGGAAGATGTTGGCTTTTCTCCTACGCTCCTCGCCAAGGCATATCCTCAAATTTCCTTTGGCACCTGGGTTGGCGGCGATCGCGATGGTCATCCTTTTGTTACCGCAGAGGTAACGAGAGAAACGCTTTCTGAATTACGCCTCAGTGCGTTGCAACTGATGTATCGACAACTTGGACTGCTTGCAACAGCACTTCCTCTCTCAAGTCATTTTCAAAAACCATCAGAAGAACTTCTATCCTTGATTTGTGAGCTAACGAAGCAACTCGGATCTTCTGGCGAAGCAATAATAGAACGTTATTCGGAAGAACCATGGAGACAATGCGTGCTTCTTCTCCAGCGCATGCTTCCACTTCAGCTCAACCTTGGAGAACGTTCTTCAATTGATCCCTCAGCTGATCGTTTACAAAATCCTGCAGAATTAAAAAATGGACTCTCTGTGCTGATCCGAAGTCTCGAAGCTGTTAGTGCTGATCGTTTGGTGCGCGATACCGTTTGGCCGGTGTTACGAATACTTGAAGTTTTTGGATTTCATCTAGCTCATCTTGATATTCGTCAAAACAGTGCTTTTCACGATCGTGCGGTAATGCAGATTTTACAAGCCTCTGGCGTTACTGAGGCAGAATCTTTTCTCTCCTGGAGCGAGGAACAGCGTCTTACTTTCTTTCGGAATGAGCTTGCTTCAGAAGTATCACGATTCAAAAAGCATCACCATGAACAGTTAGGTACTGAGGCTCAGTCTGTTTTAGGCTGTTACGAGATTCTACGAGATCACATCAATAAGTATGATCCTGTTGGCCTTGGCTCGCTCATCGTGAGCATGACACGAAAATTATCCGATCTTCTCGCTGTTGTTTTTCTAGCGCGCGAAGGTGGCATCACCCATTGGAACGGTTCCACACATTATTCGCTACTCCCTATTGTTCCACTTTTTGAAACACGAGAAGATTTGGAAGGTGCTGCAGAGCTCCTTAGTATCTACCTTTGCGAACCATCGACACTCTCAACGTTACAACACCAGAAAAAAGAAGGGCAGAAACAACTCATTCAAGAAATCATGATTGGTTATAGTGACAGCAACAAGGACTGCGGCATCATGGCTAGCCAATCTGCCTTGCATGCAGCGCAATCGGGCATGTCAAAAGTCGCTCATTCTTTGAATATAGGCCTGCGATTTTTTCATGGTCGCGGTGGAACAATCAGTCGTGGCGCAGGACCAACCCACCTTTTTCTGGATGCCTTACCTAGCGGATCGCTACAAGGAGATTTGCGCATGACGGAACAAGGAGAAACGATTGCTCAAAAGTATGCTGATCCATCGACGGCCACTTACCATCTCGAACTACTGATAGCAGGTGTTACAGGTGTTTCCATGGCAGGCCCGACTTGTAGAAAAAAATCATCTCTCTGCTCAAAAAAAGCCTCCTCCTTTTTAGCAGAAGAAAGTCGTCTCGCTTATCAAAAATTGATCAACACCAAAGACTTCATTACTTTTTATGAGCAAGCGACACCAATTGATGCTTTAGAAGCAACCCTCATTGGCTCACGCCCAAAACGCCGAACAAGTCAGCGAAGCTTAGCTGACCTTCGCGCGATTCCATGGGTTTTTAGTTGGAACCAGTCCCGTTTTTTTCTTCCAGGCTGGTTTGGCGTCGGTAGTGCTCTTCAAGCTCTTGAAAAAAAGAGACCTGAATTATTTCAGGAGCTCATTTTCCATCATCGTTCTTGGTCGTTCCTTAACTATGTTTTATCGAATGTAGAAACTAACCTCGCAAGCGCACACTTCGAAATCATGAGTCGTTACGCAGCTTTGGTAAGAGATCCTATAGTACACGATCATGTTTTTTCGATCATTGCAGAAGAATTTAAAAAAACAAAATGGCAGCTGCAAAATGTTTTTGGCAGTAGTTTTGAAGAACGTCGACCACGTATGGAGAAAACACTTGCTCTTCGCGACAAGGCACTCACGCTACTCCATGAACAACAGATTATCACGCTGCAAGCGTGGAGAGAGGCTCAAGAGAACGATCCTGCGCAGGCGGGGACACTTCTTCCGCGCGTTCTACTTTCCGTGAATGCCATCGCAAGTGGCCTAAGAACAACGGGGTAAAAACAGGGATTCAGGTGACAAGTCGCTATTGCTAAAAGGGTAAAGAAAATTTCTGTACCGGTTCACAGCATTGGACTGCCTTTCTGCAGAAAGATGTTTTTGACCTAAAAACGGTAATGGAAGTGAGAAAATCAACTAAGTCTTTGCTTTCTCAGAAAGACCATGAGCGTACCTAATCACGTTAAGATCAGCAATACGATTGCGAACTTCGTGAGCATTTTTACTACCTCCATAACCTGTGACTTGACGTGTGTTATCGACCACAATCGTCATCGCTGTGTTATAAATAGCGCGCTCTTCCTCAGTGAAGTTATATCCTGGAGTCACACTCCCTCCCATTTCTTCAATTATCACGGCTGCTTCCGCTTCAACATTGGCAACCCCTTCTCGATCTTTGCCGCTCATACAGCCACCTGCGTTAATAACGCGCGTATCTAAATCATTCACTAAGCGGGAGGCTTCACGAAATTTATTAACGAGCAGATCAAGATGACGTGGCATTTTAAAACGATCACCATCTTTTGCTGACTGATAACTTTTGTCAGCAAATACCGAGCGAACGTGGTCACATTGCGCTTTAATATCTCGAAGCATTTTTGTTGCCCCTGCACGTTTTTCTTCTGATTTATTTTGATCAGCAGCGAGGCTTCTGAGTTTTTTGCAAGTAGGTGCCATCAATCCTTCAACAGGACCGGAGAGATCCAGGCTGCCAAAAAGTTTTTTTAATTCGGCTGCATTGTGATGATGAAGTTCTCTCCAAGCTCCTGAAACCATCCCAAGATCCAGGGCACCAACAAGATCAAGAGCATAATTCACAGGAAAACGAAAATCGATAAAAGTGACATCTACTGCAATTTCTTTGTCTTGTTTTGACACGAGATCGAGCACAGTAAAAATTTTCCCTCTACCGGAAGCAGCAAGGAAAGCTTCTCCTTGTTTTGTAGAAAAAGACCTCTCGTCATGAGAAACGCCACGCGGTGTTTTAGTAGGTGTCGTGAGATTGGTATTAATGAAAAAAACTTTTCCTGCAACCTCACCCTCTTCTTTGGCTAGCTGAGCTGTAACAAAGGCTGGATCAGCTTCTATACCACATTGAATCGACTGCTCAGCTGATTTTCTATTAGCCTTGCCGCGACTTAGAACCTCATCAGATTTTGTTTCTTCATGAACAAGAAAATCTCCTTCATCATCAACAAGAAGAATTTCCTCTACATCCTCTGGTTTAATTATTTCAAAATCATCTTCTTTAAAGATTATTTTCTCTCGATCACTCTCTTTATTATCATCTTCTATTTTTATCATATCATCATGATAGACGGTGACTCCCAACGACATAACCTCTTCTATTATTTTTTGATTTTCAGCATCATCTTCTTCATTTTTTTTAAGACGAAAGTGATCGTTAATACCATGCTGCAATCGCTCATGAACTAAGCGTATGTTATAAGTTCCATCTTCATTTTTTTCATCGAGCACTTCGAATAGCTGCGTCACCCGCGTGTTAATCGGAGCCCTTCCATCATTACGCACCTCCGGAATAATACCCTTTATTCCTTGAGCGTTCATCTGATGTCCAACAGCCGTAGTACTATTACTCAACGGAGTTGAAATATGGCGGTACCTTTTTGTCTCTCCGTTACGAATAACCGTCATATCACGCTCAATAGTTTTCCATTCGAGAACTTCATCCATTGCTTGGCGATCAGCTTTTTTAATCACTTCTCCAGAAAGCCTACTCGTAATATCAAGAGGCACTCCCGCATCGCGACACAAGCATTGAAGCTCTTCTGCAGCATGCTGCGCGGAGTAGAAGACAATTGGATTAGAAGGACCTGTAGCCGTTGTATAAAATACAGGCCTTTGGGAAGAGGTCTCTGGATTTACTTGTTCATACGCGGCAACTTCCTGCTTATACCATTGCTCCGTAGATATCTTGAGTTTCTCCTCAGCTTGAAGAAGTTTTCCATTTTCTTTGGTGACTTCATTTAATCGAGATTCTTTTTGGAGGATTGCATTACTTTCTAAAAGGCGCCATGGAAGACTTGATAGACTTATGTCGGTCGCTTCATTTTTTCCTCTGAGAGTTCTCAGCTCTTGCTTCTCCTCCGTAATAGGTTTTTGAGCTGTTTCCCTGCGGATTTTAAGCTCAGCGACTATTCTCTCTGATGTCAGTCGAACAGCTTCTGCATGAATTCTCCGTGGGTAGAGAACATTTTTATCATTAAAAGGATTGCTCTTAAGGTACTGTGTTAAAGCTGCTTCTTTTAGAGCCAACCGGTTACTTTGCAAATCAATTTCTTTTTGCAATGCAAAAATCTGATCTTTTAAAACAATTTGCTTCTGCTCTGTAGGATTTTCCTCTTTTGAAATATTATTTTTGTCCACTAGGAGGAATTCATCCTCATCAGAATCTTCTTTTTGCAATTCAGAAATCCGATCTCTTAAAGTACTAGCTATCTCCACTAAGACGACATCTTCCGTTTCTGCCAATTCATTTAAGCTTTCTTGCAATTTTTTAAGGTAGGCTTGATGAACTTTGACCTGATCACGTAGATCATTAACATTATTTGGTTTATCGAAATTCTTGATATCAAGATTCTCTTTTAAACAAGCGGCTTCTTTTATCTCAAAAGTCATTTGAGCAAGAAGGTCACCTGCTCGTTGAACACCTTGAAGAGCTCTTGCAATCTCAGGTTGATCGATAAAGAGTGCAGGAAAATTTTTTCTTAACTCACTATTTCTTTGCTCAATAGTATCCTTCCTGACCTCATCGGCAATTTCTTTAAAAGTGGTTTTTTCCTCAACAGCTTGTGACATTAAAGAGGGTCTATCTAGTTTTTCCATCAGAGCAACTTGATTTTGAGTATTGCCTCCTTCTCCCTTATGAGGAGTGCTGATGAAATGCCCCTGTTGTAAAACAAATCCTGAAAGAGGAGTGCTGATCTTTTCTGCTTTTCCATCATCTATTGCAACATCTCGGCTCCTTAATAGATCTTTGCTAGATCGAGGATGCTTCTTAATAGCCTCCAAAAACAACTCTTTAAATCGAGGTAAATCTTGGGCCTCTTCATTAAGAAAATTATCGAAATAAGTTTCTGCATATTGCAAGTTTAAGTCTACACGTCCAGTTGCTTGATGTTCTGCCTTGAAAATAATTTGTCGCACATCCTCTTTAGTAATATCTCGCCCATCATAATCGTTACCTAAAACACTATTAATTGCCTCTGTTGCATCGATGGGAGTAAAAGCTTCTCTTAATGTTGCTTCAATCGCCTGCTTGAACAGCTCATTCCTATTCTTTTGATCGGCTGGCAACTGCTGCTTGCCTGCTATAAACTCGACCATGTGCCCCATCCAGCCAACAAGCACTTCTCCTCCTACCTCAAGCTCGCTCTCATTACCGCTAGAAGATATTCTTTTACTAGCAATCAATGATCGGTTATTTACAGTATCACCCGTGTAACCAGAGAATTCTTTGAGTGTGTTAAGATCTAATGGCATAAGAGAATACTTGGAGAGTGTCCGACGAAGGTCAAATTTTAAAAAAATATTTTCAACACGTTCTATTCTTCTATTCTTTTTTTCCGTAGGGCTATTTGACCTGTAGCCTATAGCTCTGTAACCTGAATCCCTTGCTGTTACTTAATTTATTAAGCAACCAGCATTGCTTTTAACCTAGTAACTTTTATGAAGATAACCATAGAAAATAAATCCATCCCTACTCTTCCAACACGTCAAGAAGTAGCAATAGCAGACACATGGGATCTCACACCTCTCTTTTGCAACGAGGCAGCCTGGGAAGCCTCCTTTCAAAAGCTTTCAAGTGGCTATCATGAGCTCATAAAATTTCGAGACCATCTTGGAAACTCCGCTCAAGAACTCCTAAACGCTTTGGAATGTGAAAAAAAATGGGATCAACTTATTGAGCAGCTCTCTCAATATGCCGGATTACGCGTTTGTGAAGATAGCGCTGAGGCAAAAGCACTCGAGCGCGAAGGAAGGTTTGAATCGCTCCTAACTCAAATTGGCGAAGCTACCTCTTTCATTGCTCCTGAAATTCAAGCCATCGATGATGAGACCTTTGCGCGCTATCTTGCCGATCCAGCCTTAGAAGAATGGATTATTCCTCTCAAAAATCTTCGTCGCCTTCGCAAACATGTTTTAAGCGCTCCTGAAGAGCGGCTCTTAGCGCTAGGCTCAGCGACAATTGCTGGACATGAGGAAACATTTTCTCAATTAACTAACGTCGACATGAGTTTTGGCTCACTCTGTGATGAGCATGGAAAGGAACATCCACTCACACAAAGCAGCTTCAGTTCTTTTTTACAACGTCCTGATCGTGCGGTACGTCGTGAAGCGTTTGAAAAATTCTACACAGAATTTTCTGATCATCGCTACACGCTTGCCTCCTCCCTTGCGAGCTCTATTAAAGGGGATGCCTTTCATGCACGTGCACGCAACTACGCCTCTGCCCGCGAGGCTGCTCTTTTTGAAGATGATATTCCAATATCTGTCTACGACAATTTAATCACCGCGGTTCGTTCGCGTCTTGGCAGCCTTCACCATTACTATGCCCTGCGTCAGCGTGTTTTTAATTTACCTGATCTGCATGCCTATGACACCCACGCTCCCTTAATCGCAGCAAAGCAAGTAAACGTTTCTTTTGATGAGGCGATCGAACATGTGCTTGCCTCGCTTCATCCCCTCGGCAATGAGTATGTCACAACCCTCGCGCGCGGGCTACGCGAGGAACGCTGGTGCGATCGTTACGAAAATAAAGGAAAACGGAGTGGCGCTTTTTCATCCGGAACATACCAATCGCCTCCTTATATTTTGATGAATTATAAAAGCGATGTTTTTTCCGATATCTACACACTCACCCATGAGGCAGGACATTCGATGCACTCGTGGTATGCCTGCCGTGCGCAGAGCTACCAAAATCACGACTACCCTATTTTTCTCGCAGAAGTTGCCTCGACATTTAATGAAATTTTACTCACGGAACATTTGCTAGCGACAACTAAGGATCCGCAAATGAAGGCCTACATTCTCAATCGCCAAATTGATGATCTACGCTCAACCTTATTCCGGCAGACGATGTTTGCTGAGTTTGAAAAAATTACCCATGCAGCGGAAGAAGCTGGTGAAGCGCTGACGCTTGATTTTTTCAAAAAAACTTACCGTGAATTACTCGACGTCTATTTTGGTCCTGGCGTTGTGATCGATGATGTACTGGAGTTGGAATGCCTGCGCATTCCTCATTTTTACAGTGCGTTTTATGTTTATAAATATGCGACCGGCATCTCCGCTGCAGTGGCACTGGCGACAAACGTTTTAAAAACAGGAGACGCTAGCCGTTACCTTGATTTTCTTCGCAGCGGAGGAAGTCGTTTTCCGATAGAAACACTAGCAACCGCAGGCGTCTCAATGGATTCACCTACGCCTGTTAATGCAATATTGGATCTTTTTGAACGAAGGGTCCATGAACTGGAAACCGCTATGGCGGCTTAGGAGATTGGAGATGAAACGCGGCTTTCTCGATAAACTCATTGAACGGATTCGCTTGGTGCAACCAAGTGAAGTCGGTCAATATTTACAAGACCTCGCGCGCGAGAAAGGATTCCTTGAGACGATTTTTAATTCACTCCTCGAGGGAGTCATTGTTACTGATCCTCAGGGGCGCATCATTTATCTTAATCCCGTTGCTTGTGATTTTTTTGGACTCCAAGGCCCTCAAAATATCGGAGAGCCCCTTCCCTCAGTTATTCCAGGCCTACACCTCGATTTTATTTCACACGAAACGGATATTATTAGTAGAGACCTCGAAGTTTTTTATCCAGAACATCGCTTCCTCAATTTTTATGTGGCGCCGCTGATGAGCGATGAAACAGAATCGAGCATACGCTCCCTTGTTGGACGCGTTATTATTTTGCGGGACATGACAAGCAGTCGCGAGCAAACGGCCGAGGTCATCGAAAGTGAACGTGCTTCTATTGCAACATTGCTGGCAGCTGGCGTAGCCCATGAAATTGGAAATCCTCTCAACTCACTTACAATCCATCTTCAGCTTTTGCAACGCCGCGCCGCAAAACTTCCGCCAGAACAATTCAAGGAATTAGAAAATTCACTTTCCATTGCGAATAATGAAGTCGCACGTCTCGATCAAATCATCACTCAGTTTCTTCAAGCCATCCGCCCTGCCCCATTAGATCTTAAGCTCGAAGACCTCAACGCGATTATTTTGGAATCGCTCTCATTTTTAAAACAAGAAATCAAAAATCGAAAAGTCAGCATTGATCTTGCGATTGGAAAAAACATCCCGCTACTTTCACTCGATCGAAACCAACTCAAGCAAGCGATCTACAATATTATTAGGAATAGTTTTCAAGCAATGAAAGGTGGTGGCCTGATTCGCATCGTTACCGATTTTGATGAAACCCATGTCTGGGTCAGCATTGGTGATACTGGTGGTGGAATTTCAGCAGAGCAATTTGATAAAATTTTCCAGCCTTATTTCACAACAAAGAGCGACGGGAATGGCCTTGGGCTTCACGTCGTGCAGCGCATCGTGCGCGCGCATGGAGGCGAAATCATGCTCGAGAGCGCTGAAGGAAAAGGACTCATCTTTACCATCCGCTTACCCCGCAATGACCTCCACGTGAGATTCTTACCGGCAATTCAGTGAAAGGTACCCGTTCACAGGAACAGGGTTCAGGCTACAGGCTACAGGTAAGTAAGGCCTACGGCAAAAAGA
>JBIRBD010000018.1:0-20017 GCA_044326465.1 Chthoniobacterales bacterium | reverse complement strand
CCAACGAAGCGATAGCATCTGGAAAACTAGATATGGCAGACCTCTCTACCCAAGCAGCGAAAGCTGCTGTGATTGCTTCCAATCATTACACTCAAAAAGCGCAAGCATACTCATCAGGAATGAAGCTGCCGCTCAGCACTGGGATAAAGCTGCCAAGGCTGCCAAGGAAGCAGGTTATTGCTTGGGTGGATACCATGGAGCAGTATTTTTGACAGAAAAAGCCACCGAAGCTACGGCCTCCGGAAAACCAGCTATGGAAGACCTCTGGACTCAAGCAGCAAGACAAGCTCAAGCTACTTCTGAATCTTATCTCCAACTTGCGCAGGCTCTCTCTACTGGAGCCGAGGAAGCCACTGTTGGACAATATCAGCAAGCTGCTCAAGCTGCTGATGAAGCCCTCAAAAAATTAGCAAAAGATGCAGAAGCTGGCTGGAGATAAATTACCTTATAAATCAACGGATTAAAAAATTATCTATTTCAAATATTCATTATTTTATTATCAAATTGATCATACACATATGAAATTCTCATCTTTTTTCGCCAAATTCCCTGAATTAATAGAGACGGAATTCAGGAACATTACTATTCTTGATAATAGCTTCTATAAGCACATACCACCTGGAAACTATGCATTTTCAGAATTATTTTGTGCTGATCCTGATTGTGATTGTCGTAACGTCTTTATTCGCATTATTTCAAATGATTTTCCAACACCATGGGCTGTATTGCGTTACGGTTGGGAATCAAAAAAGTTCTACTGCGACTGGATGGGTGCTGAGGATCGGTTTGCTAAAGCAATGTCTGGCATTTCTCTTGATACCCAGTCACCTTACAATGAAATGAGCAAGGAATTTTTGGAGCTTTTCACAGATATGATTAAAAATGATGCCTTGTATGCAAAGAGAATCCAAACTCATTATCGTATGTTTAAAGAAGTTGTAGATAAACAACATCGTTAATCTGAATATTCATGAGATATCATTCCAAAAATTTTCGTCCTCCTCGCGTCCGAGAGGAGGACGTTTAGAGTGTAACGTTCTTTATTTACTCGTACTTTTCCGCTCTGCTGAACAATTGCAAGTACTGAATGACCCAAGCAAAAATCCTGTAGCCTGTAAACTGTACCCCTTTGCCGTTAACTTAATTCATTAAGTTGACGGCATTGTATGAGCGAGTGCCATGAGGTTTAACACAATGAATCAAAGGCTGTTTTGTTATAGGCATCGTTCCAAAAATGCCATTCCAGAACCGTACCTTTATAAAATGCATCTAACATTAATTGTTGTACTTCATCTGATGTAGATAATGCTATCTCATCAAAGATATCGATGACTCTTTGTACGGTATCGCTATACCCCTGACCAGAATATGCATCTATCCATTGTTGATAAGGGTTTTGGGATGCCTTATCGGTATTTTTAGTAATTGAATCTCCTACAATTTTATAGATCCAAAAACATGGCAGAACAGAGGCTATCCCAACTTCTACAGGAGCCATGCTGCTTTTGTATAAAATGTAGCTTGTGTAAGAAAGGGTCGCTGGCGTTAGTTTTCCTATTTCCTCTAGCTGGTATGTTTTACGGAAAAAGTTATGCACAACTTCTTGCTCTGCCATTAAAATATATTCTGAGAAGGATAGAAAATCTCCTGTGAATTTAGGAGGAACTTTTGATGCAAGAAAGGCAAGGCTTCTTGTAAAATCTCTTAGAAATAAAGTATCTTGCTCCACATAATATGCAAATTTACTCATGGGGAGTGATCCATCGGCAAGCTCTTTGTTAAAAGGATGTTCTTTTATTAATTCTATTGTAGGTAAGCATTTCTCTAGTGCTATGAGTGATAGTTTTTTCATTTGGTGTATGCTCGAGGTGTTTGATTTTTAGATTTTAATTCTTTATTGCTAACAGGTATTAATTTTCATCTCACGTAGATTGTATTTAAAGCCCTGTTTTTATCATTCTCTTGCCTAAAACAAAATGAAGATTTTGGGTTTTTACTTCTTCTTATTGTTTCTATCATCATCTTCTCCTATACCTGTTAAACTTTATCTCTGAATCTCATGCTCAATATTTATCTTCGACATATTCCTGAAGGCGACACTTTCCATTTTGAGGGGGAAGTTGATGCTACCTTGCTTGATCTTGGCGATGCAGGTGCAAAGCCGATTGGACCGCTGCATTATGATCTACAGGTCGGTATTTCTGAAGGTGGAATTTTTGCCACAGGAAAACTTTCTCAGCGTGTATGCATGACCTGCGTCGGTTGCCTTGAAGATTTTGAATATGAAATCACAACAAAGGAATTTGCGATGCAAAGAGAACTTGATGGTCGTGAAGAAGTAGACTTGACTCCTGAAGTAAGAGAAGATATACAACTTCTCCTGCCAATGCATCCAAAGTGTGATCTTAGTGGGAACGGACAATGTCCGGTCAAGTTTTCAAAGGCTTTTTCTCCTGCTGTAAGAGTCATAGAAAATAATGATGCTTGGTCAATCCTCGATAACTTAAATATTAAATAATCTCATGGGAGTCCCAAAACGCAAAGTTTCTAAAATGCGCTTACGTACGCGCAAAGCAGCCAACCGTTGGCATGCACCTAGTCTCGGAAAGTGCACAGAGTGTGCTGCTCCGGTTCATTCACATACTGTCTGTCCTACCTGTGGTTCCTATCGCGGTCGTCAGGTCCTCGATGTTCAGGTAGCGTAACATTGTCAGCTTCGCTGATAGGTTATAGATTTTGGTTACAGAGTCTATGACAGGTGTTCAGGCTACAGAATTTTAAGTACTGAACAAAAAATATAGATTTTTAACGCCAACTAATCATGGTTGTTAAACCTAAAAAAGTGAATGAAAATAAACATTTTGATACAGATGCTTTTTTAAAGTCATTCTCACAAACATTGCTGCACCCTTCTATCTACGGCGACCTGTAGTAACCTGTAACCTAATACCATGAGAATCGTTCTTGATGCGATGGGTGGAGATCATGCCCCTGCTAATACGGTTGAGGGTGCTGTCTTAGCTCTTAAAGAATATCCAAAAATCACGCGTCTTTTTTTAACCGGTGATGAGATTGCTATTCATGCTGAGCTTGCAAAGCATCAATGCAGTGATGCTCGTATTGAAATTATCCATACGACACAGGTTGTGGAAATGACCGATCATGCTGTGGAGGCAGTACGGCGCAAAAAAGATTCTTCTATTTCGCGAGCCGTTGATCTTGTTAAAAAGGGCGAAGCTGAAGCAGTCGTTAGCGCGGGACATACAGGGGCAGCTGTGGCTGCAACGACGATTAAATGGCGCACATTGGAAGGTGTCGAACGACCAGGAATTGCTTCTTATATTCCAACAGAAAAAAATATCTGTGTGCTTATGGACGCTGGAGCCAATGTGGATGCGCGTCCCGAACATATGTTGCAATACGCCATCATGGGATCGGTTCTTTCAAAATATGTTCTCGGTTATGAAAATCCAGCCATCGGATTGATGTCGATTGGTGGAGAAGATGTAAAAGGGAGTGAGTTCACCAAAGAAATTTTTAAATTACTTCGCGCTAGCACGCTCAATTTTCGTGGCAATATTGAAGGGCATGATCTTTTTGAGAATCCTGTTGAGGTCATCTTATGTGATGGATTCACCGGAAATGTTGTTTTGAAAACAATGGAAGCAACAGCCGCAGCTGTCTTTCGTTGGTTAAAGCGCGAGATTACAAAAACGCCGCTGCGTATTTTTGGAGCTTGGCTTGCGCGAAATGCATTTCGTTCTATTCGTAAGCGGACTAATTATGAAACTTATGGAGGAAGTCCACTGCTCGGGGTCAATGGAATTTGTATTATTGCCCATGGATCAAGCTCTCCACTTGCTATTAAAAATGCAATCCGCGTAGCTGCTGATTTTATCGAGCAACGAATTAATCCTCGCATTGTCGATGCCTTAAAAACTTATCAGAAGAATGTTATTGCTCATTCTGAAAACTCTTCTGAAATAATTAAGTAACTACGAACGTAGTTATATTCAGAAGTTGAGGGGTTTGAAGAAGTTTTAATAGAATATTTTTTTGAAAAGCTGAAGGCCTTTATTTCACTCAAGCAGACAACTAAATTTTTAAAAAAGATTGATCGCATTAATAAATTTTCTCTTTTTTGCGATACTCGTGCTTCCAAACTACTCAACCTCTCAACAGCTGCGATAGCAGCGACTCAACCCCTCAATTTTTCTAATTTCTCATGCTTTCAAAAACGCTCATTACTAACCGTTCTGCTTCTATTTTGGGAACAGGCAGCTATGTTCCAGAAAAGATTCTTACGAATGAAGAGCTTGAGAAAATGGTTGATACTAATGATGAGTGGATTCGTTCACGTACAGGTATTCGCGAACGTCGTATTGCCGCAAGTGATGAAAAAACAAGCGATATGGCAGCAGCTGCCGCTCGCGCAGCGATTGAAAATGCCGAAATCCAGGCAGAAGAGATTCAAATGATTATTTGCGCGACGGTAACGCCAGATATGTTTTTCCCAAATACGGCTTGTTTTGTTCAAACAAAAATAGGAGCCACTCATGCGATTTGTTTTGATGTAAGTGCCGCCTGTTCAGGCTTTCTTTATGCTGTTGAAATTGCACGCCAATTTATTGCAACCGGTTCGTATGATACAATTCTTGTGATTGGCGCCGATAAACTCTCAGGTATTGTCAATTGGGAAGATCGTAATACCTGTGTGCTTTTTGGTGATGGCGCTGGAGCGGCTATTTTACGCCATCGCGAAGGAAATCGCGGCTTGATGACAACGCATATGGGAAGCAATGGTGAGCTAGCAGATATTCTTTACATTCCTGGCGGAGGAAGCGCAGTTCCAGTCACAGCAGAGACACTGGCTGATAAAACAGCCACGATACGAATGAATGGTCGTGAGACTTATAAACAGGCTGTCACAGCGATGGTTGATGCTTCAGAAAAAGCGCTTGTGCAAGCTGGTGTTACAATTGATCAAATTAAATGCGTTATTCCGCATCAAGCTAACTATCGTATTATCGAAGCAATTGCAGATCGCCTTCATCTTCCGATGGAAAAATTTCACCTTAATCTTGACACTTATGGTAACACGTCGGCTGCAGCAGTTGCTATTGCGCTTGACGAAGCTGCACGGCAAGAACGTTTTAAGCGAGGAGATTTAATTTTATTAGCTGTTTTTGGAGGAGGTTTGACCTGGGCCAGTTCTGTTATCCAATGGTAGACTCTGTTTTAAGTTCTACTTCTATAGATGCATTACTTCGTCACTCCGGTGTTCGAAGCCTCATGAACGTAAGGTTCACTGCGGCTTCTCTGCTCCGAGGTTTTTTGTACTGCACCTATAGAAGCGAACTTAAAAAAGAGTCTCATTTTTTAGTTCGATAAAGCATGGTTTTTCTTCTGCTTTTTTTGTTCTTTCGTGGTTAAATTTTTAAATGAATTCACAAAATCTTTCTATCGATCCAGAGCAGGCTGATCCGGTTTTTGATGTTTCGCTCCGGCCGCCCTTATTTGAGGAGTTTTGTGGGCAGGAGAAAACAATTGAGCGTCTTCAGCTGATGGTGGAAGCTGCGCGGCAGCGGGAAGAGCCATTACAACATATTTTATTGAGTGGTCCTCCAGGACTTGGAAAAACAACGCTCGCTTACATTTTAGGTAATGCCATGGAGGCGGAGGTCAAGACGACGAGTGGACCAACAATTGAAAAAGCAGGTGACCTCGCAGGCTTGCTTACGACGATGACGCGCGGTGGTGTTCTATTTATCGATGAAATTCATCGCTTGCAGCCAGCCATTGAAGAATATCTCTATCCTGCAATGGAAGATTTTTGTGTCGACATCATGATTGATCAAGGTCCAGCAGCTCGTAGCGTAAGGCTCAATCTTGCACGCTTTACGCTCATTGGTGCAACCACGCGTGCAGGAATGATCAGCGCGCCACTTCGCTCTCGGTTTGGGATGAATTGCCGACTCGATTATTATGAGCCTGAGCAGTTGCAAACAATCGTAGCGCGTACTGCAAAATTATTAAATGTTACGATGGATGCCTCGGGCGCGCTCGAGATTGCACGTCGTGCCCGTGGCACGCCGCGTATTGCAAATAATCTTTTACGCTGGGTGCGTGATTTTGCGCAGGTTCGAACACGCGGAATTATTAATAAAGATTCCGCTTCGCAAGCACTCACAATGCTTGATATTGACGAAGATGGTTTTGATGAAATGGATCAACGTATTATCGAAGCTATCGTTCATAAGTTTGGTGGAGGCCCGGTCGGCTTGCATTCGTTGGCCGTCGCAGTTGCTGAAGAACCAGGAACGCTCGAAGATGTTCATGAGCCATACCTCATTATGCATGGTTACCTCCAGCGTACTCCCCAAGGCCGGGTAGCAATGCCGAAAGTGTACCAGAAGCTTGGTATGCCGATACCGAAGGTTAAGTAGACTCTGTCCAAAAAGCATCGATCTTTTCCGGGCGCGCTAAGATATTATCCGGATAATGAGAGGTCGCTATTTCTAGCTACGCTTCTATAGCCAACCTTTAATAGTGAGGACCAGCAACCATACATTAAGGCTGGCAATAACAATAGCAATCGCCCAGGCTGCAACTTTCATTGCAAAAGAATTAACAAATTCTCCCATGCGTTTGACATCACTTGTAAAGCTCACTAAGGGAACTACTGCAAAACTTAATTGCATGCTCAAAATGACCTGACTTACCAGAAGCAAATTATTCATTTGTTTTTCACCAGTAAAAGCAACAACAATAATCGCCGGAACGATCGCAATAAAGCGGGTGAGGAGTCGACGTGCCCAGGGGTGGAGTTTCATTTCTAAAAATCCTTCCATGACAATTTGGCCAGCCATCGTTCCTGTGAGTGTACTGTTTTGGCCTGAGGCAAGGAGCGCAATAGCAAATAGTGTGCTAGCTCCGGTAACGCCAAGTAGCGGAGAGAGGAGTTTATAAGCATCTTGAATTTCGGCTACATCGTTGTGTCCTGATTTAAAAAATGTAGCCGCAGCAACAATAAGAATTGCAGCATTAACTAACATGGCGAGCATCAGCGCAACATTAGAATCAATCGAAGCAAAACGAATAGCCTCTTTTTTTCCAACGCTTGTTAGAGGGTAACGGCGTGTTTGAACAATCGATGAATGCAAGTAGAGATTATGCGGCATCACCGTTGCTCCTAAAATAGCAATGGAGATATAGAGCATCCCTGGATGCGTAAGGATCTGCATGTGTGGAAGAAAGCCTGCCAAAACGCCACTCATTTCTGGATGCGAAAAAATAATTTCTAAACCGAAGCAAAGTCCGATGACTCCAATCAGTGTCATAACGAGCGCTTCAAGATAACGGAATCCTCGATGTTGAAGAAAAAGTAAAACAAAAACATCCATGGCAGTGATGCAAAGGCCCCATAAAATCGGAATGTGAAAAAGAAGATTAAGCGCAATGGCTGATCCAACAACCTCTGCAAGGTCGCAGGCGGCAATAGCAATTTCACAAATGATCCAGAGAAAAAAGCTAACAGGTCGGCTGTAGTGTTCACGGCACGCTTGCGCAAGGTCCCGCCCGGTGACAATACCCAGTTTTAATGAAAGTGTTTGCAAAAGCATCGCCATGAAATTCGAAGCCATGATGACGCAAAGCAGCGTGTAATTAAATTGAGCTCCAGCTGCTAAATCAGTAGCCCAATTTCCTGGGTCCATATAACCAACAGCAACGATAAAGCCAGGCCCTGTAAAGGCTAGAAGCTTACGCCAAAAATTAAAGTTTGAGGGAACGTTGATAGAGCGATGGGCTTCCGAGAGGCTCTTCTCTTGAGGGTTTTCCTTAGATGATTGTTTTTGAAAAAAAGAAAAGCTCATTACTTTCAATATAGCAAAATAATTAGGCTGGTCTAATTATTTTTTACCAGTCTATAAAAATCATGAGACACTAAAAATTCTTAAAATTTCTTTCCTTCGTTTTAGAAAGCAGAAAGAATTGGTTGCATTATGAAAGCCAGCGCTCGCTCCTCGTCTACAGTAGAAGATTATCTTGAACGCATTCTTGAACTCATTACAAAAAAGGGATATGCGCGCGTTGTCGATATCGCTGCCAGTCTTGATATTTCACAAGCGAGCGTGACTAATATGTTGCAGCGCCTCGATAGTGAAGGATTTATTAATTATGAAAAATATCGTGGCCTTATCTTAACAAGTGTAGGGGAGGCTGTCGCGCGTGGTATTTTAAAGAGGCATGAATTGCTAACAGATTTTTTAACACTGCTTGGTATTTCATCGGAAGTAAGAGAGCACGATATTGAAGGGATGGAGCATCATATCAGCCCAGCAACAGTTCTTGCGATTGAAGCATTGACCAGTGAATTAAGAAGTAATCCAGCAATGGTGAAAAAAATCCAAAGCGCACAGAAAAAAAGTAGCGCTAAAAAGAAAGGCTAAAAATCTGCTCGGAGGGGGACTCGAACCCCCATGGATCGCTCCACTAGATCCTAAGTCTAGCGCGTCTGCCAATTTCGCCATCCGAGCTGCTATTGTAACACTGAGCGCTAGACTCTACATGTCTTCTTTGCTTGCGCAAGATTTCAATTTAAATTTTAGCAAATTGCTTTGTACTGGCCTTGCGGAAGATTGTTGTTAAAAATTGAGTCCAAGAAACCTCATGAATCGTTATTCGCTACTTATTACTCGTTACTTTCTATCATTCTGCGTATTGCTCATCACCTCCCTCATGGCTTCTGAGGGAATGGATCCTGCAGAACAATTTCTTTTAGCTTATCAGAACTTTCAACAAGCAGAGAGACTAGAGCGTTCAGGCGATATTCATGAAGCAACGATTAAATATCATTTTGCTGAGAGTATTCTTGTTGATCTCTCCAATACTCATCCTGATTGGCAAAAATCTGTTGTTGAATATCGTCTCCAGAAAATTAGAGATGATCTTGAAAGGATTGGTCAAGGCGCTTCTTCTGCTAGCGCCAGTGCCAATGATACCAATGATCAAAGAGCTTCAACAGACGAAGGAAATGGTACTATAATCTCTGGTGATGAATCGCTATCGTCAAAAAGATCGAGTAATTCAAATATTGACAGCAAAACTAATGATGAGGGTAAGGTAACCGATATACCTAGTATTTCTATTATTCCGCCCGCAGTAAAGCGTGGGCCTTCCGATAAAGATCTTACACAGCTTCAGAAGCAGCTTAAAAAAACAGAACTAGAATTAGAAAAAGCTCGTGGGGAAGTTGCTGACAAAACAACGGAGCTTGATGGAAGTAAAGTGCTCCTTGTTGATATGAAAGCAGAGCTCGAGAATGCTCAGCAGCAAGTAGCTGATCTCAAGGCTGATCTTTCTAAGACGCGCTCAGGAAGCCTAGAGAGAGAGGCTTCTTTAAAAAAGTCATTAAAGGATCTTGAGGGAAAGGTGAGTGCGCTTTCAGCGGATCAGGAAGTAATTATTGAAGCTAATAATCAGTTGCAACAACAACTCAAACAAGCAACCGCATCATTGACTGCTGGCGTAGATAATAAACACCGCTTAGAAAAACTCCAACTAGAGATGGATGCAGAAAAAAATGCATCAGCTGCCCTTCATGAAAAACTGATGGCAGCTGAGCAAGATCGCAATGAGGCTAATACTCAAAATGGTGAATTGCAAAAACAACTTAAAGAAGCAAGCAGTGCACTCGTTGTCGCTCAACAGCAGGCCCAAGATGTGAATGCATTGCGCGATCAAATAACAAAGCTCAACGATAGTGATGCTACTAAGAGTAAAATGCTCGAAGAGGCTCAAAATCAGGCTAAGCTTCTTGAGGATGCTCAAAAAAATCTCCAGGCTGATTTTGAAAAAAAACTGGCCGCAGCACAAGCCGAGCAAGAGATAGCTTCTGCAGAAAAAAAGAAGCTTGAGGAGAAGTTGAAGAAAGCCGTTGATGAGATAGATATTTTGCAAAGAATTGGTGCGGATGCAGCCTCATTACGTGAGCAAGTAACCACGACCACGCAGCAGCTGCAAGATATGAGCAAGCAATTGGCGGATGCGCAGAGTGCACGAAATGAATTGGAAAAATCTCACAAACAAGAGCTTGCTGGATTAGAACAAAAATTTCAATTAGCTGAGAGCGCTCGTCAAACACTTGAAACAAAAAAAACAGCCTTAGAAAAACAACTAAGTGAGATGAGTGACAAGATGACTGCTCTCGCACAGGCTGCAACAAATGAAGAAACGGTGAAAGCCTCCATTAACAGTTATCAATTAGAACTAAAGCAAGGTGCAGAGAAGCTTGCTGCGGCTGAAAAGAAAATTGAGGCTTTAGAAAAAGAAGGGCCTGAGAAAGAGCGTCTCTTGCAGGAAAAAGAAAAAGAACTTGCCCTTGCGCGTGAAGAATCAGGCAAACTTCAAAAAGAACTTCTCTCTGCAAACCAGAAATTATCAGGACTTCAAGAAGAAGTGCATGCTAAGGATGATCGGTATAACGAACTCAAAAAAGAATTAGATCAAAAAAACGACGAGATTTTAGCGCTTCAAAAAAACAATAGTGTTGAGCCCAACAAAGAAAAAGTCGTTGCAGAAAATGAGCTTCTCAAAGGAATTGTTCTTCGCGAGTTAAAGGTGGAAGCTAAGCGTCAACAGACAAAGAAGCTTATTACCGAAGATTTGGAAAAATTAAAAATTAATTCTGATACGCTTTCTAATGAATTAAAAATTTTGGCTCGACCTGTAAAATTAACTTCAGAAGAAAAAGCGCTTTTTAAAGATCAAATAAGTTCTCTTGCTTTGCCTGCTGCTGAGAAAGAAGATGATGACAAGTTGATGATCTCAGCTTCTGTTGCAAAAAAAGGTTCTGCAGGAACAAATAGTGATATTGCTCAGAATATGGTACTCAATAGAACAAATGTTCTTTCAGATGTATCTTCTGTCACAAATAATGTAAGCAACAGCAGTGTTTCAACAAATAACGTTGCCGGTGATGCAAGTAAGGCAAAAGAAGGTTCTTCTCAGTATCAAGAGATTCTTGCCAAAGCAAAAGAAGCATTTGAACGTCAGAATTACGCTGAGGCAAGAAAAGGTTTTCAAGATGCTTTAGCGATTTCTCCTAACGATTATCTCACGCTCTCTAATCTTGGTGTCGTGGAATTTCAGCTAGGAAAAATGGCAGAAGCAGAGACTATTTTGAAAAAAGCAGTTGAGATGGATCATAAAAAGTCATTTGCTTTAACAACGTTAGGCATTCTTCATTATCGCCAAGAGCGGCTCGATGATGCAGAGAAAGTACTGCGACAAGCACTGGCTGTGAATGATCGAGATTTTACAGCGCACAATTATCTTGGAATTGTGTTGGCTGCTTCAGGAAAGAGCAAGGGTGGAGAGACTGAGATTATGAAGGCCCTTGAGATCAATCCTCAATATGCTGATGCCCATTTTAACCTTGCTGTCATTTATGCGACAGGCAAGCCGCCGGTTAAGGAGATGGCTAAGACTCATTATGCAAAAGCCCGCACACTCGGCGCTCCGCCGGATGAGGCCCTAGAAAAATTGTTGAATTAGGACTTTGACCTCTGTACACGACAATTTTTGAACAAAATTGTAACTTTTTGAATAACATACGCAATTGCGTGGAATTATTAACGAGTTACAAATTTATTTCATTTTTGTCGTGTACAGAGGAGTTTGACAAAACTTTAATGTTAGACACATACGTTAAACATTATGACGGCAGCTAAATCTACCATAAAAACAGTAAGTATTAGACAACTGCAACATGATCTTAAAACCGTTCTAGAGTGGGTTGCTGAGGGAGCAAACGTTGTAATTACTAAAAGAAATAAAGTCGTCGCTGAAATGAGCGCTCCCAAAAAAGCCCCGAAGCAAATTGTCAGGCCTGATTTTGGGAAGCACCTTCAAGAAACTTTTTCTGGTCGAATACTAGAGCCAAGTAATGTAGAGTTGCTCTCTATGCTTCGAGAAGACAGGTTTTAACAAGAAGCTCAATCATCGATGAAATATTGACCGCTCAACGTATAGAATGTCCATGTCTTCCACTAAAAACCACCTATGAAATCTCTCCAACTATTTTTTGTTGTAGTCTGTCTTAATTTTAGCGCTCTGTTTACACACGCTCACGCGCAGACGAGCACAAACGCGCAGGCAGATGTGAGCATCCAACAAGTTACTGCTGCGGAATATTGTGATTTTTTAAATTGTGTTGCAAAAGAGGATCCTGACGACCTCTACAACCAAGCAATGGCCTCGGATCCGATCACAGCCTCCATCGTACGCGTAGGCGCGCCCGGGCGATGGCACTATCAAGTCATTGAAGGCAGAGAGAATTATCCCATTGACTATGTCAGCGAGCTAGCTCAAGCCAGCTACACTAATAGATTGCAGGCTTCTTCCTCTAGCACTTCAACTTCCAACTTCAACTCTCACATCGAAGATGTGAGCGGCAACTCTTGCATCGAAGATGTGAGCAGCAACAACGATTCCTTTGAGGTCGAAGTTCCCTCAACGATGTTAACGCTGGTTTCTTCTTCTTTCCCCACTTCAACTTCAACTTCTAACTTCGACTCTTACATCACCGATGTAAGTGCAGCCGTCGGACTCCTCGGTCTCCTTGCCTTAGGTCATGAGATGGTTACGCTTCAGGATTTTAGAGATGCAGCAGCCACTCACCCACCGGAACAACGTCTCATTCTCACTGGCGAAGGTGCAAATGCCACGATTCAGCCAAAAGATGTTGTCGGAAACAGAGGCGAAAACTTAAACACTGCTGATGTCCTCATAGCCACACTTCAACCTGAATATCCAGGAGTGAACGTTAAGGAGATTGTGGATGAGCATCTTCCTAAAACAGATGGTTTCATAAAATCAAGATCTTCTTTGACCAGTGAAATACTCAGACAGATTTTAATCGCCGCTGATGTCGCTAGAGAAAGAAAGATAGCAGCTCAAGGAGCAAATGAAGGAAGCCAGAGGGATGATGATTTAGTCAGTTTAGACGAATCCATCCATAGCCGTGCTTCCTCACTTAGTCAGGCCTCAGACTGTACCAGAGCATCGATGCAGGATTGGAATCGCTATGAGCATCTCGAATTGGAGCATTTTATAACGCATGCTTTAGAAGATCCTTTGGCCGGACGTATCGTTATTGATGAAGGCGATAGTGAGATGCTAATGACTAAAAACACCCGCTTGCCAACCCTACCACGATCGGAGGCTCAACAAAAAAACAGAACAACCACGCTAGCTTTTAAAGATGCCTTGAGAAAAGCATATTCACGCAGGGATGTTTCAAAGTTACTTCCTGGGCACAGTGACCTTTATTTTGAGTCGTTAGGAAGTGCCGATATTTTCAAATATATCAACACCATCGAAGGACGTATTACTCAAGAAATCATTAAGCCTGCTGAGAAGTCAGACCTCGATGTTTTAAAAGAGCATTTACCAAAAAAAGAGACCGTAGCAAAACAAGCTCAGGAATTTCGTGAAAAACATGAGGAAGCATTTAAAGAAAAAAACTCTAAGAATTCCTCTTGGATAAAAAAAGCTCTTCAAGCAGTGACTGTAGTTGGAGAAGAGATAGGAGATGCGAAGCTCTTAGGTACTTCTGTTGGAGCGCCGCTAAAATTGATATCGAGAGTTGTTAATGAAGGACATGAATATAGCGAAGAATCGTCAATCCGTTCTGTTAAAAAAATTGCAGAGGCCGCTCAAAGAGATTTAGAGACGATCCAAGATAAGATTAAAAAAATTGAGCAGAGAAATAAGATTAAACCAAAAGTCATTTTTGAAGGTTTAGAACCTCTAGAGTCTTTTGTAGAACCTTTAAAAGATGAGTTAGAAACAACCACTGACGAAGATATCATCTCAGCAACGCTAGTTATTCGTACTCGTCCCCCTGAAGATAAAAGAAAGTGGAATGATGCCATGCTCTTTGAAAAAGAAGCCGAGGATAGCTACAAGCGAGCTACTGAATATAATACATCAGACTCTTGGTTGGCATGCATGGAAAAGTATAGAGAGGCTCAACGAAGGTGGTGGAAAGCAGCGGAGGAGAAACAGAATGCTACTTTAAAGACATCTGACAGAGATGAGAAAAATCAATTAAAACGTGATTTAAATAGTGCTTTTAAAAGATCTTATGAGCTTCATGAGAATATTAACGAAGCGGAATCTAAATATGAATATGAAAAGACAATTGAATTAGAGTCTCAAAGAAAAGCTGATTCGGAAACCAAAAGAGTTCAATTAAATGCGGAGGAAATTAATGCAGAAGTTGATGCAAAAAGAGGCATCTCGCAGAAAAAAGATGAAATACATCATCTCCATGATGAAGGTATTGAAGAGAATCTTCCAGCTGAACAAAATGAGTTAGGAGAAGCTTTTGAAAATATTGCTAAGACAGGTCATGTTCGTAAAGAGGCTGCTAAACAAGCTTTTGAAGAGGCTGCTAAACAACGAGGACGACTAAGGAGAGATCAAAAAATTCATGAAGGACATAGTTGGAAGGAAGCAGAACATGCTTATCAAGATAGAGAAAGGGCTCTTAAAGCTGGGAGTGAAGGTCATGCTGAAGAATCAGAAAAATGGGAAAAAGCGGCTGAGCTAAGCAAGGAAGCCGTAATGAATTTTATGGAGGCAGCCAATGCAAAAGCTTCTGGAAGAATGAATAGAGGACATAGTCTCCATGATAGAGGTTTTCTCAGGAAGCTTCAAGCTGCACAAATAGTAACGGCAATTGAATTATCAAAAAAAACAGCAGATAAATGGAATGAGCTAGAAATGGAATGGAATGAGTTAGAAGAAGAGAATAAGGAAGCTTTTGATTTTTCTACGAAGGCAGTTGATGCTTTTACAGTCGCTGCTCAATCATTAGAGCAATCAATTCGCAGTCAAAGAAATGCTATAGGACATAGTTGGAATGAAGCAGGAAAAGCTAAGCGACGTAGTGCCGAACGAAATGGAATGGCTCTTCAAGCTAAGTGTGAAGGTAAAACTGAAAAATTTGAAAAATGGAAAGAAGCAGCTGAGCTAAGCAACCAAGCAGCAAAAATTTTTATAGAGGCAGCTAATAAAAAACTTTCTGGAAACATGGACAGAGGACATAGCCTGCATGATGAAGGTCTTGTAAGAAAACTTCAATCTGAACAAAAACTAATGGCACTTTGGTATCCAAACAACACAGGTAGATGGAGTGAGTTAAAAGAAGCAAATGATGAAGCCACTTGTTTTTTAACTAATGCAGTTAGTGCTTTTAATGCTGCTAACGAAAGAGAGCCAAAAGAGCAAAAAGACCAAAAAATTCATGAAGGACATAGTTGGAAGGAGGCAGGAATGGCTAAACGAGGTAGTGTCGAACAAAGTGGAAGAGCTCTTAAAGCAGAGAGTGAAGGTCGTCCTGAAGAATCAAAAAAATGGGAAGAAGCAGCTGATCTAAGCAACCAAGCTGCAGAGAGTTTTAAAAATGCAGCTGCTGCGAAAGCTTCTGGAAGCATAGACGCAGGACATAGTCTGCATGAGGGAGGTTTTATAAGGAAACTTCAATCTGAACAAAAAGTAATGGCAATTTCGTTTCCAAAAAACGCAGATAAATGGAGTGAGTTAGAAAAAAAGAATAATGAAGTTTTTAATGAAGCTTTTAATTTTTGTGAAAATGCAGCTACTGCTTATAGTGCTGCTGCTAATGAAGGAGAGCAGATTAGAAAGCAAAAAACTCATGAAGGAAATAGTTGGAAGGAGGCAGGAATAGCTAAGCGACGCAGCGCCGAACAAAGTGGAAAAGCTCTTAGAGCGGAATGTGAAGGTTATGGCGAGGAATCAAAAAAATGGGAAGAAGCAGCTGCGCTAAGCAACCAAGCTGCAGAGAATTTTAAAAATGCAGCCCAGGCAAAAGCTTCTGGAAGAATGGACGAAGGGCATCGCCTGCATAAGAGAGGAATGGAAAAGAAAACTCAAGCTCAACAACTAGCCTCGAAAGCAGTGGATCTTGAGAGGCTGGATTATAAAGATGAGGAAACCGTTCAGACCCCCTCCCAAAGTATGCACGTCATAGCTCCATACCACAGTGAAGAGGAGGGGGCTGAACGATTACAAGATGAGGAAAAATAAACGGAGTCTGGAAAATTTTTCCTTATGATATTATTTGCATTCCGTTAAATTATGTGAATAATCAAGGCTTGATCGGGAATTTTCGTAATAGCAGCTTTTATTCTTTCCCGAGGCTTTGGTTTTTTATCCAGCGTAGCTCAGTGGTAGAGCGGTCGGCTGTTAACCGATTGGTCGTAGGTTCGAATCCTACCGCTGGAGCCAATGGAATTGCCGCTGTCGCCACAGTTGAAGTGATGAAAAATAGCCACAAAGATCACAAAGCTTTTTTACTACTTGAGTTGTTGTGTGAAAAAAGAAGCGTCGAAAATAGTTTTCGAGTAGCGAATCAATTTTCTTTGTGTCTTTGTCTGTTCTTTGTGGCTATTCTTTTCTCTTTAGAACTTTTAATTTCCTAAACTTTTTATGTCCTTTGTTGCTCCACAAGCCGATCATATCCCACTAGCCTTGCTGGCTGCTATTGACGAAGCAATAACGCATTACCCTGTTTCTAAGAGGAGTGCAGTCTTGCCGCTATTACATCTTTGGCAAAATCATTTTGGTTTTATCGATGAGAGCGCCGTTGAATGGATTGCTACAAAGCTTGACCTGAATGCAATTGCCATTTTAGAGGTTGTTACTTTTTATCCATGGTTTCGACAAGCTGCTCCAGGAAAAACCATCATTCGCGTCTGTCGGACGCTCTCATGCGCGATGGCAGGAAGCTATGAGCTTCATGAAAAATTATGCCATGCCACAGGAATTGATGCCCATGCCTGCCACGGGCATGGCCTTCCCACGAGTCCTGATGGAAAATTTAGTATCGAGTTTGTAGAATGCCTTGCAAGTTGCGGTTCAGCTCCTGTGTGTCTTGTTAATAACGAGTTGCTTGAAAAAGTCTCTACTGATGATGTCGCTGCTATTGTGGCTGCAGGAAAAGTTGAGGAGTTGAAGGGCTGAAATATTGAAGGGTTAAAGAGGCTGAAAACCGCTAAAAATTGAAATCAAATCGATCACTTATTGGAGGTGCTAACGCAAGGTTCTTTTTTAAAAGAATTTAATTATTTGATTTTAAACAAGTAATGCAAAATTTACGATATTTAGCTTTCTTCTTCTACTTCAACGAGTTGATATCGTATAAAAAAAGACCTTGGGTGCTAATGCACCTCTAAAAGATCTGGACCAAAGAACAAGAAACCGATCCTAAACACAAAACTTCTGACACTGCCTGCTCTTCACATATCACAACGAGCACGAGTGAAATAAGCTTCTTTTCAACCTTTCAACCCTCTCAACAATTTCAACCTTTCAACTCTTCTCATGTCCTCAATGATTCAACACCCACATCCTAAAGAGCGTCGCATTATTTTTGCTAATGCCGGTAAGCCTGATTATACACCTGATATTGAGACCTATCTTAGGCATGGTGGTTATGATGAAGCAAAAAAGGCTTTCACGATGAGGCCTGAGGCGATTATTGATGAAGTCAAAGCTGCAAATTTGCGCGGACGAGGAGGAGCTGCTTTTCCTGCAGGCGTTAAATGGGGATTCATTCGACGTGATGATGGCAAGGCTCATTATCTCTGCGTCAATGGTGATGAGTCAGAGCCTGGTACTTTCAAGGATCGTTATATTTTGCATCGTGATCCCCATCAATTACTAGAAGGAATGATCATCGCTTGCTTCGCGCTTAATATTCATTTGGCTTACATCTATATTCGGTGCGAATTTACCAAAGCCAAAGCTATTCTTGAGACTGCTATCAAGGAGGCACACGCCAAGGGGTTTTTGGGAAAGAATATTTTTGGATCGGGATTTGATTTGGAAATTTATGTGCATGAAGGTGCCGGCGCTTATATTTGTGGTGAAGAGACCAGCTTGCTTGAATCGCTTGAAGGCAAGCGCCCTTATCCACGCATCAAGCCACCTTATTTTCCAGCCGTGCTCGGACTTTACATGTCTCCGACAATTGTTAATAACGTCGAAACAATTTGTCATGTAAAACATATTTTGCGTCTCGGATCAGCTGAATATGCGGCGATGGGAACAGCCGGCGATGGTGGTACTCGCACGCTCTGTGTTAGTGGCGATGTCATGAGACCAGGTCCTTACGAATTGCCTGCAGGAGCTGTCACGTTGGGCGAGTTAATTTTTGATATTTGTGGTGGTCTTCGTCCTGGTAGAAAATTAAAAGCTGTTATTCCTGGAGGAAGTTCTTCTAAGGTCCTTCGCGCCGATGAAGTTTTTAAAATGAAAACGAAAGCAGCTGATGGCTCGATGGTTGAAAAAGAAGTCTCCTTACTCGATCTTGTCATGGATGCCTCCACATTGGCTGCCGCTGGTTCGATGATTGGAAGTGCTGGTGTTATCGTGATAGATGATTCACGCAGCATGGTTTGGGCGCTCAATAATCTGAATCAATTCTATGCACATGAAAGCTGTGGCCAATGCACACCCTGTCGCGAAGGTGTTCTCTGGATGTCGAAAATATCAACACGCATGGTGGCTGGAGGGGGAACAGAATCGGATCCAAGCATGCTCAAGAATGTTGCGGATAATATCGCTGGTCGTACTATCTGCGCCTTTGGCGAAGCGGCAGCGTGGCCTACGCAAAGTTTTATTGAGAAATTTCCAGAGGAATTTGCCGCTGCCGCGCAAGCGAACTAAAAAAGAAGGAAATAGCCACAAAGAGCACAGAGAAAAAGAAGGATTTTTTTCTCCACGTTCTTTGTGGCTATTCCCCACAACGCTGGTTTTACGTACCCGTTCACAGGAATGGGTAAGGGGCTCAGGCTAGAGGTTTACAGGCTACAGGATTTTTGCTTTGGTCATTCAGTACTTAGAATTTTTTTATAAAAAAATTCTTTTTCTGTTCTTTGTGCTCTTTGTGGTGAATTCTTTTTTTTGAAACGTTGATTGTTACGTTAACTTTTCCGGGCTCCTGAACGAATACGCTTTTAGAGATTTTTCGAAACAGCATGAGCTCCTGCAGAAACATCGGAGCCAAGATTACTAACATCACGGCCAACGCCGCTGATGGTATTGCAACCAGTCATAATGATAAGAGCGATTGCGATGAGTGAAAATGAGAAGATAACTTTTTTCATAGTCACAAGTTCATGCCAAAAAAATAGCGAGTAGTCTACGAAATTTTTTTGAATACTTGGCAGAACGAAGAAAAAGGTTTAGTCTTGATCTTTGGTTTACAATAAAGCCGGCGTGGCGAAATTGGCAGACGCGCTAGACTCAAAATCTGGTATCCGCAAGGATGTGTGGGTTCGAGCCCCTCCGCCGGCAATGCTTATCGGTGCTTGATGTTCCACTGAGAGTTTGAGTGGAACTAGACCTTCTTTGCTTCATCGGATTTTTTTTGAGCCTCTTTATCCCAATACTCCCCTCCTGTAGGGCCGTTTTGATTTCCTATTGCACGTTCTTGAATGGCCTTGATCCAATGCTCGCATGCTTGACGATTTAATGCTGCTGCCTCTTCCCAGCGGATCGCCTCTGCAAGTTTTTCAGGGGTTCCTATCGCTCTAGCTTTAATCGCATCTTCTAAGAGAAAAGAGAGCCATTTGGCACCATAACCAGCATTGGTCCAGCTCGTTGCATCGTCATCTTTTCCTAAGGCTCTGGCTTCGATCGCCTTGAGATTATATTCACTCCGCTTTTGGCTTTCTCTTGCTGCCTTTTCCCAGAGGGTCGCCTCTGCAAGTTTTTCAGGGGTTCCTATCGCTCTAGCTTTAATCGCATCTTCTGAGAGAAAAGAGGCCCAGTGTGCGCCATAACCAGCATTGTCCCAACTTGTTGCATCTTCATTTTTTCCTAAGGCCCTGGCTTCAATGGCCTTGAGATGATATTCACTCTCCTTTTGGTTTTCTCTTGCTGCCTCTTCCCTGCGGGTCGCCTCTGCAAGTTTTTCAGGGGT
>JBIRBD010000143.1:0-4797 GCA_044326465.1 Chthoniobacterales bacterium | reverse complement strand
TTCACCTGCTAGTCTGTACCCCTGTAACCTGTAAACCTAAGTCTGTCCAAAAAAAATCATTTTTTTGGACAGGCTCTATGTATGACAAATCATTCAGAAAATAAACTCAATACGCGCGCAGCAGGTGTTGTAGCTCTTGCGGTGATGCTCAGTCGCCTGCTTGGGTTGTGTCGCGAGCTGGTTTTTGCAGGGCTCTTTGGTGCAGGACGAGGCATGGATGCCTTTATTACCGCCTTTCGTGCTCCGAACTTGTTGCGTGATCTTTTTGCAGAAGGTGCTCTCTCAACAGCTTTTGTGACTGTTTTTTCTCAAAAAATTGCAACCGAAGGTGATGGAGCTGCATGGAAGTTAGCTTCTAAGATGGTGACGTTGACAACCGTTTTTATGAGTCTTGTTTCTATTCTTGGGGTCATCTTTGCGCCAGAGCTAATTTGTATTTTAGCACCAGGCTTTGCACCAGAAAAAGCAGAGCTCACGATTCAGCTAACGCGTGTGATGTATCCATTTATTTTAATGGTCTCACTGGCTGCTTTAGTAATGGGCGTGCTCAATGCCAAAAATATTTTTACTGCTCCGGCACTTGCTTCCAGTTTTTTTAATCTTGGCTCGATTCTCGGTGGTGTGGTGTTTGGTTGGTGGCTCGATCCTCATTTTGGACAGCGTGCACTTTTTGGCCTGGCACTAGGCACTCTCCTGGGAGGCTTATTGCAGCTGGCGGTGCAGCTGCCGAGTCTCTATAAAGCTGGCTTCCGTTATCTGCTCGATTTTCGCTGGAGCGATCCAGGCGTGAGGCAAGTCCTTCTTTTGATGTTACCTGCCGTAATTGCTGCAAGTGCTGTGCAAGTAAACGTGATGATCAATAGTATCTTTGCTTCCTACCTCGGGGATGGTGCTGTGAGCTGGCTTTCGTATGCTTTTCGTCTGATGCAGTTGCCACTTGGGGTTTTTGGTGTGGCCGTGGCAACGGTGACCTTGCCGGTGGTCTCTCGGATTGCAGCGTTGGGGGACATGGATCAATTTCGCGCTACTCTTGCGCGTGCGATGCGGCTGGCTATTTTTCTGACAATGCCAGCGGCGATTGGTCTCATTGTTTTAGCGCAGCCCATCATTGCCATCATTTATCAACGTGGAAAATTTTATAGTATCGATACGCTTAGGACTGCAGAAGCGCTTCAGTTCTATGCAATCGGTTTGGTGGCTTATTCTTGCATCAAAGTTCTTTCACCAGCCTTCTATGCTATTAATCGTCGCTGGACGCCAATGATGGTCAGCTTTTTTTCCATTGCACTGAATTTCTTTTTTAACTGGCTTTTCATTTTTCATCTCAAGATGGGGCATAAAGGCCTGGCGCTTTCGACCGCTTTTTCGGCGACGATTAATTTTGGACTACTCTATTTTTTTATGACGCGTTTTACCGGGTCACTCTATTTGCATGAGCTCTGGTCAACGGTCTGGCGCTGTGGTGTAGCAAGTTTACCAATGATTGCTGCTGTGCTCCTAACAGAACCATGGCTCACTCACTTAACAGGCAAGCCTGTTTTGATAAGGATGGCAGGGCTTCTGCTGGTCATTATCGTTTCTATCAGCCTCTTTGCAGGGAGTTGCACTTTGCTGAAAATTGAAGGGATGTCAGAATTTCTAAAAATTCTACGGAGTAAGTGGAATCGTGTTTTTGCTAGAAGTTAGACGTGCCTGTTAGTTTTCTCTGAAGGGGCAGCTCGCCCTGGCCGAATAATTGGCTGAAGCCAATATTAATGTGATTGTTATAAAAAACAGCTATTTTTTAAAAGTTCAAAGGCCTCGCACTTTTTTCACTTAAAAATAGTTTTGTTTTTAAATACTAACAACAAAGCGCTACGCTTTTACCGGGGCAGTCATTTCTGATTTTATGAAAACCATCAACAAGCTTTTGTTCTATTTGGCTTTTTTACTAAGTTTAAGCCAACTCCTAGCAGGTTCACCATTTATTACAGAGACTAATATTGAATCAAATGACATTACAAACAAACAAATAACGTATGTCACGGCTAGAGAATATTGTGATTTTTTGAATCAGGCTGGAGTCACTGATGCAGCGCATCTTTATAATCAGGCAATGGGTTCAGATCCTACAACGGCCTGCATTGTACGTCTTAGAGAACCTGGAAAATTTCAATATCAAGTTATTGCAGGCAGAGAAAACATTCTGATCACTTATGTAAATCAACGTCAGCAAGCCTTCTACTGTGACTGGATAAAGAGCGCCAGCGCCCAGCAACCTCAAGTAATAAGTGAACCATTACAAGAAGAAGAATCTGATGATTCTTTGGCCTGTAATAAGAACTTTTTTGCGCTCGAAAGCTCTTCTATTGGGATGGTTTTATTAGAAATGACATCAGCCACTGACACAACATCCTCTGAATTATCAACCGCAGAGGAAGTTGGAGGCGTGATAGGCTTTCTTGGAATGGTGGCTTTATGCCCAGAGTTGATGCTTCGATTTTCAACTCTTTCAGATTTTAGAAACGCTGCAGATCATCCTTACAATGCTGATGCCAGACGTTTAATTGTTCAACCTGATCCTCTTGCGACTGGAAATAACGTCATTAGAGCTCAGCCTATTGGAACGCGAAGTGAAAATTTAGAGACACTCAGACATCTTAGAGAAGCTCTTCAAGAAGAACATATGCCAGAAGATGCTGGCAGATTGATTAACAGCGAAATCAGTCCATTAGGCTTGCTCACAGAACAAGGTTCTAGAGTCAGTACTCAAGGACTTAAGCGTATTCTTGAAGCTGCTAACAACCACAGAGCTAGGGTGCAAAACAATCCGCAAGGGCAACCTCCTTCTCAGAATCTCACGGAGCTTAATAGTCTTGTTCACAAAGCAATAACCGCTGATAGAGAAGAACCCGCTTTAGCACTCTCTTATAAAGAAACCGATGATCACTGGAAAGAGGCTGACAACCTAAGTTATCAACGCCCCTTAGCACGCTGGAATGTTGAAGCTCAAGAGCTCCTTCGAAATGAAGCCATTCAAGTTTTGGAAGAACAACAAGCTGCTTCAGATAATAGGACGCTTGCAAAAAAAATTGCATCAATATTGTCCCGCCCATTAAAATGGCTCAACATTCCAGGATTTGATACTCAACAACTTGCTAATGATCTCAATGAAATAGTAGATTTGGCTAATAAAATTCCAGAAGGAGTTGCAAGTGTACGTGTTGCGATGGCAATGAGAAATCTTGAAAACGCTCACAAAAATGCAGCAACTATTCAAGAACAATCCCTCTCTTCCCTAGATCAGGCACAGCAAGAAGAGAGAGCCGTTAGAAAACATCTTCATAAAAAGACACTAACGCTTGCACAAACTATAAAACCACCGTTAACCGTATCAGAAGAGGACTGGAAAGAATGGGCTCAACGTATCTATGAAGAAAAAAATCGACAAAAAAAACCTTCACTCCTAGATGGTGCTATTAGGCATGCTAAGCGCTCATTAAACTGGAATTCAAAGAGTCCGACATTGTCGCCTCTTGAAGAACAACTCGCAAACCAAGGAGTTGCTGATCCCTCTTGGGCTTGTGACTCCATCAGTGCTGCCTGGAGAGAAAGAATAACAAACTCCAGAGAAGCTGTTAGAAGCTTGGCCGCAGATGATGCTCCAGACGCAAGAGAGCTAAAGCGTCTTAACTATCTGTATGATATAGCTTGCAGAAGAGCTGTTGAGGATGGGGAAAGACATCAAACCCTCACTATGGAATGGGAACATAAATGGTATGAGGTGGCAGAGCTAGAGAAAGAGCAAAGAACATTAGAAGAAGAGCAAAGACGTCTATCAGACATTCAAAATAGAATAGGTGACATAAAAAAACACCTATTTTATCTTCAACAACCTATAGAAAGAACTCGATTCAGGTTTGGACTCACTCCGAGTCGGGGAGTTGAAGAGAATGGAATGGCAGAAGAGCTAAGATATACTGCGGATAGGGCAAGTGAAGAGGCTGCAACAGTAAGCAGGCTGAAGGAAGAACAACAAGCATTAGAAGAGCACCTAAGGTCCTTGCCAGCTATTCAAGATGGAATAAGACAGATAGACGAACAACTTCTTATTTTACAACGTGTTATTAAAGAAATAGATACTCTCTTGAGCATTCTTACTCCTCAAAGAAGAGAGAATGAAGAAACCATACATCGCAGGGCAAATCAGCTAGATAACTTAAAAGATAAACGCGAAAGAGCTATTGCAAGAGCTCAGATTCATACTCTTAGCGATATCATGGCCTCATTAACAGAAGATCTATATTTAGATCCATTTGAGATGGTAACTGGTGATCCTGCTCTTCCTATAGAGCTAAGTTATTCAAAACTGCTTGCAAATGGCATGGCTCCTCTCTTGCCATGGAAAAAAATCGCTCCTGGTGTGTTAGAAAAGTTAAACCTGGTTGAAAGAAGGCCAACTCCTAACAATCGTGATAATTCAGGAGAAGAAATAGAAGCCCCAGAAATGGTTGTCAAAATGCTGGAAAAAATGACTCAAGCCGACCTCAAAATAAAAGAACGAGAGAATACTGAAACTGCTCATAGAGCCGCCCATAACCTAACCGATAAAATTTTCTTAAGCAGGATCACTGATGAAAGAATTAAGAACCTCTCCTTTAATAGGAACAAATGGAGTGAAGCTGCCATTCCTGTAGAAAATGATGGAAATCTTAAAGGTGACTTTCTCACGCAGCTTGCAGCATTTAAAATTTTAGCTGGCACTAGAGATGAATCCTCTATCGCATTCATCTGTAATGACCTGATAAATGGGAATAC
>JBIRBD010000199.1:0-2157 GCA_044326465.1 Chthoniobacterales bacterium | reverse complement strand
CCCTGAGGCTGGAAGTTAGAATGATACTTTTGGGACAGAGTCTAGCTGTGCAATCGCTCTTGCGTAACAAGGTTGTACTTCCTCCAACGCCGAGATAGAACAATTTAAATCGCGGAGCAACCCATCTTCCATACCATAAATCCAGCCGTGAATTGCAAGCTCTTGACTTCTATCCCAGGCATCTCGGAGAACCGTCGTCTTGCAAACATTAACTACTTGCTCAATAACATTTAACTCGCAAAGACGATACCCGCGTTCAGATTTATCTGAAATTTTTTCGAGTAATCCCTGATATTTGTAAAGTACATCATCGACATGCCTCAGCCAATTGTCAGCCAAACCAACACGTACTCCATCGAGTATCGCTAAAATACCACTGCAGCCATAGTGACCACAGACAATGATATGTTTTACTTTTAATACATCAACCGCATATTGAATCACCGAGAGAGAATTGAAATCCGTATGCACCACAACATTGGCAATATTGCGATGAACAAAAAGCTCGCCGGGTGCAAGTCCAACGATTTCATTTGCTGGCACACGGCTATCTGAACAACCAATCCAGAGATACTCTGGCTGTTGCTGATTGGAAAGATTTTGAAAAAATGTTGGGTTTTTCTTACGAAGCTGTTCAGCCCAGACTGCGTTATTGCTGAATAAAGGTTCGAGGTTTTTCATAAAAATTAAGCCAAGGTCATTTCAAAATGTTCGATTTCTGGCAATGTCTGTTTTCTTTCTAATTTTAACAATTTGCGACTAATGATAACGCAGAACGTTATTACTTTGCAAAGAATTTTGCATTGCCTGATAAAAGTGGTACTATCTCGCTTAGAATGTCCGAAACCGCTTCGCTACGTCCCTCATCATCTTATCGCATTGGCAATGAAAAACTCTGCCGCATCACGGCAGCTACAGCCACAAAACTAACATCTCTTTTAGCGCATCAAGGACGACCAGAAGGAGCGCTTCGCGTTGCCATCATTGGTGGAGGATGCTCAGGCCTTCAATACAAAATGGATCTCGTTGATGGTCCTGCGGCACGAGATATTATGGTGGAATCGCAAGGGGTCCGTATTGTTATCGATCCAAAAAGCGCGCTTTTTATCAGCGGCTCTGAACTCGACTATGATGAAGACCTTCAAAAAGGTGGGTTCAAAGTCACCAATCCCAATGCCGTTGCTCATTGCTCGTGCGGAGAAAGTTTTGCAGCCTAAAAACGGGTTATAGGCTCTCTATACTTGTAACGAGTAATAGCTTGAGCCCCTTTTATGACTGATCCCTTTCTCTTACTAGGCTTTGAACGCAGGCCCTACCTTGATGGCAAGTTACTTGATCAAAAATTAAGAAAACTCGCAGCCATAGCACATCCTGACCGTTCTGGTGATACCGCAGTTTTTCAAGAACTTCATTCAGCTACGACCTTGCTTCGTTCTCCTGCTTTGCGTCTTCGCTTGTTAGCAGGCTCGCTAGAAGAAAAATCGAAAATTCTTCCACCAGAAGCAGTTCATCTTTTTTCTAAAATTGCTTCTTGCTTAAATAATGCAGACACTCTCATTGCCAGCTACCAGAAAGCTCAAGGAGCTTTGGCAAAAGCACTTCTCATGGCACCACTAAAGGCCTCACAATTAGAGCTAGATTCTTTGTACTATGCTATCTGCAATTGGAAAGACTCTTTAGAAAATAACCTTCAACAGCTCGATGCCGCTTGGCCTGCCGTCACTGTTTCTGAGCTACTCACGCTAGCCGATAGCTTTGCCTTCGCTACGCGATGGGAAGAGCAGATTTCAGAACGAAAATTCGTTCTGAAGACTATAGGCTAAAGCCTGAAGAATTGTTGAAGTGCAATTTTATAAAAGCATTTTTATTTGATCTGGCAACGAAGCTGGTTGAATTTGAGAGAAAAAATCTCTCTATTTTGATTTTCAATAACGCCCCTGCACCTTTCTTCCTATAGCCTATAGCCTTTTTATGTCCTTTAAAAATTTCACTCTCAAACAAAACGATTCTTTAACCTCCAGCCTCCAGCCTATAGCCTCCTCTGTTATTGTCGGTATCGATTTAGGAACAACGAACTCTCTTATCGGTCTCTATGATGCAGGATTTCCGATCTTGCTGGCTGACCAGGAAGGCTCTCGCCTCACTCCTTCAGTTGTT
>JBIRBD010000192.1:0-2370 GCA_044326465.1 Chthoniobacterales bacterium | reverse complement strand
TACAGCTTGAATATAATAGTTGGCAGCGTCATCTAAAAATTTAGCCGCTTCTTCATCTCCAGTAGCCAAAGCTGCTTTCCCACTAAGAGTATGTTGGATGCTCTTGGCGTTGTTATAACTAGCATCCTGAAAAGATATAATAGCGTTATTTAGAGCCTGCGATTCCTCAGTACTTCTATTTCCATAACTTTGAATAAACTCTGTTTTATATTCAACAGTCTTATTAAAGAGAGAGGCAATTTTAGTCCAAAGCTCAGATAGCTTATCATGTTTTGCATTTTTAGCTTCTTCGGCAGCAGTAGTAAATTTTTCAAAAGTATTATTAGCGAATCCACTAACATTAATTAAATGGCTAAAATTAGCTCTATTTTTTACAACTGGATTAGGAGTAGCTGCTAAAGTAATTTCTGGTTGAACCTGTTGTTGTGTAACTGTAATAACTCTTTTATTAATGGCATCAGTAATTCTTTTAATCTCATTTTGTGTATTGCTTACTTCAGTTCCTAATTCTCTTACTTCAGTTCCTAATTTTTTAATTTTATTCTTAAGTGTTTGAGTTGCTATTGCGACTTGAGCAGGGTTTAAAGAGAAACTCTGATGTTCATTTTCCCAATAAAATAGAGCATGATGACCACTCTCCCGTTGATCTAAAATAGTATTTGTAGGAACGTCTGATTTAAAAAAGTCTTCTATTATAAAATTGGATTGATTATTCCAGCAAAAATCTGGTTGGTCAGTATGATTGAATGAACTCCAACGAGCACCTGCAGGCAAACTGCTATGCATAAACTCTCCCAAATCAGCATCGATCAACCAAGGAGCATGATGAAAATTTGCTGCCTGATTCCCAGGGGAAAGTAGATGACTCTCGCCACTCCATTGATCTGGCTTAGGATTAATAGTCAAAGGATTAGAAAGCGTTACGTTATGCCAATAAGAGCCAATAGACTCAAATGATGTAAGAAAGTAGCCAGCAAGAGCTCCAAGAACAAAGGCAGTACCAGGGCTTCTACTTATAGCGATTGCTTTTTTTAGCTTACATTCATCCTGCTTTTTTGGCACGAGGTCTATAAGAGCAGCTTCTTCTAACGGCGCCACTTCTTGATTGAACTCAGGAATTGCTTCTTGCTCTAAATCTGTTTGAGAGGTTCCATCTGTTCTATTAGCAATCGCTGCCTGATCGAGGTCTGCCTGAGAGCTCTCATCGACTCTATTGCTAACATTTTCATCAGCTTGAAAGTTATTTAATCCGTTCCTAAGCTGTTGTCGAAGCATCTGTTCTTTTTTTTCTCGAAGATCTGAAATTATATTTTGAACTTCCAGACGCTCCTGATCCCAAATTTTTTGATGCTCTGAGGAAAGAACATTTAGACCTTGCAGGTAGGCCACTAGAAGCTGATTCCAAGCAGTCTCTGCAGCGCTGCTCTCAGTGAGAAATTTTTCCCATGCTGTAACAAATAATTCTCTGTTATTAGCCGTTACGCTCAATGCTTGATTGCCAACGACATCGGCTAATCTCATTGATTGCTCTGCCTTAAGCCGCAGTGGAACTAGTTCAGATTGAGCAAAGTAGTAGTAGATGCTATCTAGCTCTCCTGGATTCCAATCCTTCTTGAGCGTTTCTGCTTTGCGCCAAGCTTCCAAGAGTTGATGCCATGCTTTCCAGCTTTCCTCTGCTTTATTAATAGTATTATTCCAAACTCTATTAAAACCCTCAATATCTTCTAATAATCCTAAAGAGAAACTCTTAGCCTCCTTTGTAACCTCACTCTCTTCTTGAAGTACTGTTAACAATTGATCTGTTGCTTTCGCAAGATTCTCTCCAGCAGCCCTTGCCTCAGCTGCTTCTGTAGGCTCTGAAGGAATGTTCTGAAATGCGGCTACAGATTGGCAATATTTGCCAAGGGAGATCCAGAGTTGGGAGGAGTTAACATCATTTACTTCTTCCGCTTCCGCTGCTTTTTTAAATAGTTCTGAGGCAAGGGTATATTGATCTATGGCGATGTTCCAAACATCTACTCTTTCGTAGAGAGAATCTCCAGCATCTTCTCGCTGTTCCGCAGTGAGTTTGCCAATGTGGATCAATTCTTCACTCACTTGCAACCCTGCTTTGACACTTTCAAGGTGGGCTTGGGCAGCCAGGGTGCGTTGGTAGGCAGCATTGAGTTCAGCAATTTCTTCTCGGTCACTTAGAAGGTTATACACATCCATCGATCCACGGTTGCTTCCGATGTCATTTCCGCTATCCGAGGAGTCATCCGAGTCATCAGTAGCTCTCGCTTGAAGTCGTCGGTAGGTGGCCTCAGCATCTTCGAGTTCTTCTTCTGCTTGTTGAAGCGTTTCTTTTTTGGCAAAGCTATAAAGTTGGTT
>JBIRBD010000075.1:0-9364 GCA_044326465.1 Chthoniobacterales bacterium | reverse complement strand
TTTGACACAAAAATGAATCAATTTTACCTCTGCTAACTTGATTAAAAAATAGATCCGACGACCTTGAGTTCGTTTTTGTCTCAACTCAAATCAAAAATTGAGAGTTTTGACGGGTGGACTAGTCATCCCTATTCATACTTTTAGTAATACGTTAAACCTAAAATAACTTGTGTGTAATGCTGAGCCCAATGGGTACGTGAGGGTTTTTAAAAATCATTTTTAGACCAAGCCCTTACGCTAGATTTATTAACTCCTATCACCGTTTTAGGTCAAATCTTCCTCTACCTCAATCAAGCATTGTTGCATCATTGAAAAGAGTTGCATTTGAAGAAGCGCTTCTCTACGGGGTAAAGAAACAGAACAAATTTTTTGTTCATTGATTTCTTGAGAGCTGAATTGATGTTTTGCCGCTAATGATAATCGTGCAACATTGAGCATGCGTAACCACGCTTCACGGTGATCTTTTGGAATAGTGAGCGCAAATAATTGCTTTTCAGGCGCGTGCGCGCTGGAGCATTCCATTTTTGACAAATCAGAAATTACCATATCATGGCAAGAGGCAAGGAGACTGATGATTCCTGGTTCTACATACTCTTTCCAATCACTGGTGAATTCCAAATCTTCTTTGCAGCGTGATGAGAGCAATTCATCACAGAGGGTGATCCATTCTTCGCTTTGCACTCCAAAGGGAATGCTGATGAGCCTTGCCAAAAAAGGATCGATATTTTTAAAACCGACATCTCCACTTTTCTCGCAAAAAAATTCCATAAACTTTTAACTAAAAACGGTGATGGGAGTGAGAAAATTAACGTGAAGGCTTAGTCTAAAAATGATTTTTTTTAGACTTCGAATAAAAAACCTACAATTTGTTTAACGTGACTAGAAGCAAAAAACCTACGAGCTGTTCCACATAAAACTCCGCTTGTTCTCGATCACCCACCCAAACAATCGAATGACCTTTTTCATGGACCTCGAGCATATGCCGTTCTGCCTGCTCTCTACTAAATCCAAAAACTTTTCGGAAAACCATTGTTACATAGCTCATGAGATTGACGTCATCATCGTGAACAACGACTTGCCATGGCTGGTTGCGCATTTTTTCCTCGCCTACTTCTGGTCGTTCTAAAAGCTCTGTGCTAGATGATGATTTATTCATTGTATTGCAATTAGTTATTTATAATTAATTTAAACAAAAATTTTTACAATATTTCAATGCTATAGGATTAAAAAAGGTGAGGGGATTAAAAAAGTTGAGGAGTTGAGGGGGTGAGGGGATTAAAGAAATTTAAAACGGATTTAGGTCCGATTCTCCTATCTCCAACCTCACTCCCTCAGCGTTTCTTTGGAAATGACCCTCTTTAAAATATCATCTTGTCTTTGGTGCATTACATCTCGCTCAGAAGAGGTCATGTCATCATACCCGAGTAAATGAAGAAGCCCATGAATCACACAGAGCACAATTTCATGATCAACAGGATGATGGAATTCTTTTGCATGCCTTGCTGCAGTTGGTACTCCTACGAGAATTTCTCCTAATGCTTTGCTATGTCTAAATGTGATTACATCAGTCGGTGTTGGATCATTAAGAAAATCAGCATGAACTTTAGTAATAGCACGATCGCTTAGTAGTGTAACTTCTATAACCTGTGGTAGCCCTGTTCCAGGGCAACGGGGTTTTTCAGCGCATAAAGGAAGAGCCTCCTTCGTAAGTTGTTTAATTTTTTTAAGATTAACTTTAAGCTCTCGTTGACGATTAGCCCAAGAGAGCTGCAGCGGAAAATTATTGTTCATGAGGTGTTGATCTTATGGGCTACGGACTATGGACTATGGACTATGGACTATTGACCCCTGGAAAGAAAAGTTCTGAATTTATAAGTTGAGCTTGGATAAAAAATACTCGCTACCCGCTACTCTCTACTCGCCACTCGTTACTTTACCGCATAAATTCTAACTTCCTGCCTCAGGAAAAATATTCTTTTAAAATTTGACCTTCGTCGGACGCTCTAAATACTCTCCTCTAGACTCTTGACAAAAAATATCATGAAAAAATCATCTGGTGCATTCCAAGACGCTCTTCGTTTTTTTGGTCGTTTTATTAGCAAACCCCAATCAGTCGGCTCCATTTGGCCAAGCTCGCAACAACTTGGCGAGGAGATGCTTCGCGGTGTTGCTTTAAAAGCTGGTGATGTTGTTATTGAATATGGCCCTGGAACAGGACCGTTTACTAAGCTGTTGCAACCATATCTTGCCAGAGGTGTTGACTACCTGGGCATTGAACGTGACGACCATCTTTACAAAGGTTTGCAACAGCGTTTCCCTGAAATGCGATTTCATCATGGTTGTGCAGAAGAAGCACCTGAACTCCTACGTCATTATCATCTAAACTCAGCCCGCTTGATCATATCAGGCCTTCCGTTTGCTAATATGGCATGGCCACTCCAAGAGCGTATTTTAGAGGCAACACAACAAGCCTTGCGTCCTGATGGATATTTTCGAGCATTTACTTACTTGTTTTCCAGCATTAGCCCACACGCTAATCAGTTTCGAAGAATGGCTCATGAGCGTTTTCTTTATGATCACGGGAGCAAAAAAGTGATGTTGAATTTTCCACCAGCGCGCGTGCTAAGTTATTCTCATCCGATCGTAAAAAATAAAAAAAGGTGAGATTGCACTCTGCCCTGAAACTTTAGTAGCTACCAAGACCTCAAAAAAAATCACCACAAAGAGGAGAAAAAGAAGTTCTTATAAAAAATTCAACTCCTTTAACATCATCTTAATAATAAAAAAAAAGAAAATTTCTGATACGGCTTAAAGGTCATTGACAGCAGGATGGTTTTTTGCTAGCGTCCGCCTCCTATGAAACCCTTTCTTTATTCTTTTTTTCTACTTATAACTTTTGTAATAAGCCTCTTCGCACAAGAAGACTCTCAAAATGCCATGGCACCTAGGGTAGCCTCGGCAGCCATTCATGTCGGCGGTGGCTCGGATCGCTTTGCTATTGGGAGTGCTGATGCCCCGGTGACGGTGAATGAATTTTGTGCTTTTTTAGCAGTGCAACCACGTTGTTATATTAATAATCTTGATCAAACTCTTCCTATTAAAAATCTTCCGCCATCTAGTGAAGTTGCTTCCGCAGTGGTCAAAAACAGCTTTTTTAACAATGGATACGATTATTATGATTCTCTCTTGATGGATTCAAATTCTTCGCAATATTGTGTTATCCGTTCTGCTACTTCCTTAAATCCCTTTGCTAATGATAGTGATGGTTTTTTCTTACTAGGTGAACCGAAGTCCCCTTCGTATTTAGATGATCCGGAGAATCCTTGGTATTCTTTTGCGGCGAAAGATGGAGTAGGTGATTTTATCATTGATGCTGTCATCAGCGAAACTGTCCAAAATAATTTTAATGCCTGGAGAAACTACCCGACGACGAAGGAGTTGTGCGATTATATTAATAATAAAGTAGATTCTACTAATGAAGAGTACTGCCAATCTTTAATTGCGCGTTATCCATCAGCCTTAATTGTTAATAATCAATTTGCTGGTAGTGTTTTTCATAAAATTAACGGCATTGTTCAAAATCTCGCTTTATCACAATACTCTCCAGAAGCAGGCATTGCACTTGGTTATACTTTTGATGCGGATTCTGTAATATTATTCTATGTTTCTGATACTACGCCGATGCATGTTACTGTTTCTGAAGGGAAGGAATACTACCGACCTGCAGTGATTTTTTAGCCACTTTTCCTATTTTTAGGTCAAGACTAATACCCTTATTTTTTGTCCACCCTCAGAAAAGTCCAAGCATTCACCCTGCTTGAACTCCTCGTCACTATGGCGCTGATTACAGGCATCGCTGCCTTGGCTATGCCGAGCTGGCGGAGTTTGAGTGATGTCACGATGCACAAAGGATCAACAAGTCTCCTCATGGCGACATTGGAGCAAGCTCGCATGGCAGCTGTTACCCAGAAAAATGAGGTTTGGTTTCTTTTTCGTCACCGCGCATTGCCACTGCTAGACGATTTTTGTGTAGCTCAAAAAACAGATAATGAAAAATTTATTTTTCTATCAGCCTGGCAGAATCTTCCACTTGGAATGGTTTTTATCATCGACTCAGATACTCCTCAAAATAACCCTCTGCCTGAGAGTCTTATTTTACTCCTTCAAAAAGTCTCTTCTTCCAAGTCGCTCAAAAAAAATGAACCGATTGGATATTTTCAATTCAATGAGTCTGGCGCGATCATTCATTCAACAATGGGAGGATATCCACTTTTTCTCAATCTTGGAAAAAATGAAATCCGTGATGGTGTTATGAGCAAAGCGAGAGGAATGATGCAGATCAAAATTTCACCTAATACAGGACGTGCATTTATTGGAGCTTCGCAGTGAAACAAAGTTTCCTCGGGTTTTCACTGCTAGAACTTATCGTAGCCCTCGCGCTTTTTGGCATTGTTGTAATGAGCCTGCTTGAGTTCTTTCCCGTGGCTTTCAACCTCCATCGTGACAAACAGTTAGCAACAGGGGCGGTCGCCACTGCAGAAGCTATTTTTAATACCCTTCAAGCCAGCGTGCCTTGTGGAATCTTAAGGACAAACGGTGAGGACTTGAGGAATCAGTCTAATATTTCTTTAGAACGAAATTCCATTCATGACATCGGCTATAACAGTAGTAATGAGCCAGTACGCTTGCTCACCGCGAAAGAAGCAATAACCTCTTTTAGCGAAAAAGAAATTATGAGTATTGCTCACATTGTTGTGTCACAAGATGAGGTTTTTCCAAATATCGCGCATGTCGAAGTAAGTATCTCATCGCCTGCCAATAAGCCTGAGAGGTTGCGTCATCATGTTGTTTTTTGCGCAATGCTTTCAACATTTCCTCATGATGAAGACTAGCTCGACTTTCGCTATTGGAGGTGACGATTTTTTTAAAATCACACGTTTTAAAAAACAGCAGGCTTTCTCTCTACTCGAACTCATTGTTGCTATCAGCATCTTTCTATTACTCCTACTCCTTATCGAGGAAGTCACTCATACGACACTGCAACTCTGGCAAGGTAGTAAACAAGGGGAACAGACGACACGAGAAACTCGTGCTGTGATGGAACTGGTTTCAAAAGATCTTGGCTCTGCGCTGATGTTAACAAATCAGCCCACATTTTTTTGTGATGTTGCAACGCTCGATTTAACATGCCGAAAGAATATTTTTTTCTTGGCTTCTCTTCCTTTCCAAGCAAGGCCCTCCCAAGATCTCGGAGACCTTCATTTCATGGGGTATTTTTTGACACCCCATCAATTTTCAAAAAATCAGGCCTGCGACCTCTATCGTTTTGTCACAAGCAGCGATGCAACGATCCGTGCGATAATGCAAGGCTCCTTGTTTCAATTAGCTCAAACGGCATCGCCAACAAATCGGGTTTGTTGCGAGTCTGTTGCTACGAACGTCGCCGATTTTCAAGTAACACTCTATTGGTTCGATCATGGTAGGTTTTCTAAAAATCCTCCTAATAGAAAAAAGGATGTTTCTTTTTTGCCACCTTCACTCGTTGAATTAAAAATAAGAGCTGCTGGCGCTACTCCCTTACAAAATCTAACTTTTACAACGGCCATTACGCTTGCTGCTCAAAATAGAAACTAGGTAATGCGAAAAAATAATTCAGGATCAGCTCTTTTAGCGGTCTTTTTTCTTATCATCTTACTCAGTGGCATTCTCTTTCTTTTGCTGCAAACAGCCATCGTAGAAAAAAAATCGACCAACTTACTTAGCGCTCATTATCAAGCTCGGCTTGCTGCTCAATCAGGCCTTTCCATGGCGATGAATCAACTTGCGAACGTTACGAGGAATCATCCTGGATTTCTTGTTGGAGCTTCTAGTCCAATAGGCCCGCTTGTTATTGGCGCCATGAATCTCTGTGATCCTTCACAAATAACGTCACTTGTTTCTGGAGAGAGCACACGCGTTACTAACAATCCAAAGAACAGTGTTGATCTTAATAAAAAAAATTTCATCGCCTCCAAAGGCTGCTATTACGCTTCTTATGTTACCATTACCAATTCTTTAGGGCGTGGCGTTGCACGTTACGCAACGATATTTCTTGATGAGCAGGCTCGCTTAAATCCAGCTTTACATCAGGGTAAGCCTCGTACTGATCCGATCAATTGGGACCAAGGAGCTAGTAGCATTCCTCTTTTCCTAGGCGATGATGCTTTATTATTGAGCCTTGATGAGGTGCTGCGTGCGCAGGAGCTCTGTTCAAAATTTTTAACAGTGCCTTCGCTTGGCTCGCTGGAGCTGATTTTTCCTAGCTTGGCAGCTTATGATCAAAAAAAACTTTTTCTTACCATTGATCAAACAATGATTCCAGATCTTATTCCCAATTCATTACCCGAAGGTGGAAATCCGAAATATGATCTTAATGATTTAGCAACAAATCCAATTTATGGTGGAACACCAAGTGATCGCGCTACGAATATCGCAGCTATTATCGATTACAATTTGCCTCTTTTTAAAACACGTGATCCGAGTTTAAAAAATGCTACCGATCAGCGGCGTTATCTCAACCGTCTTGCAGCTTGCATTGTCGATTATATTGACCCCTATAGCCCTCCGATTCTAATGAATGGAGGAGAGCCAGCTGGTCGTGGTTTTTTTCCTTTGGTGACACAAACGGCAGAACGCTGCAAGATTTTGCAACGCATGAGCAATAGTGTAACAATTGAAAATCAATATTTTATTCAGCTCTGGAATCCCTATACAACATCGATTCCAGCAGGAGCCACTGCTGCTTTTTGTGTGAGCAATCGGCAGCGTTTGCAATTTGGCGCGGCACCAACTGATCCATTTTATGATTATGCAGAGACGAATTTTTCAACACCACTTATAAGGCCTAATGAATCGGTAGTCTTAAGTTTTCCAAGCGTCTCTCAAACATGGACCTCTTTAACCAATGTTCACGCTGGAATATTTCCTTCCTGGAAAAAAGCACCCGAGGGAAATTTCATTCCAACACAACATCAGGCGTTCACGTTTTTTTGGAATGGTCAACTCTCTGACATGAGTCGACGTCTTCCTATTGCTCCTGGCATCTGCGACGGTGGACTGGATCACAATGAGGAGACGCTCACGAACAATGAAAATTTTTGGCAATGCGACTTTATTCCAACGCAACAAGATAAGTCAGGGCATTTTCGTTTTGTCGGCGATCCGCGAGAAAACTATCTGAGTAACTATCTTTGGAAAACATTATCGGGTCAAAAAAGCTATCTCGAAACATGTTGGCAGGGTGCGATGACAAATGGTTCTACAGAACGTTTGTTTAGCATAGCAACAAGTTGGAGTCATCGTGACTTTGTTCCTGTCAATCCAGTAGCAGGTAACAAACCGACCTCACTTGCTATGACGCCTGATAAAATTTCTACCTCTTACCAAGAGGCACGTGATGGCATCATGGCTCCATTAGTGCTACGTAGAGGCCCTATGAATTCCATCGCCGAGTTAGGTAATATCAATGATCCTGCGCAGGCTGACGACCTAGGAATGGCTCCCTTAGCAGGTTCCAGCGATGGTCGCAGTAGCATCTACGCATCAGGTGGTGGCCGCACCTTACGCATTGGGCAGCCAGAATTTTCTTATTGGGATGTTCCGGGAAAACGAGCCATCGAACTCATTGATCTTTTCTCTGTTGCTACGACAAATAATACTTCTGCCAGCATGGTGCAAAATTATGTGAATGGAACAAATCGCTCCACCATTTGGCATACTGGTCTTATTAATATTAATACGGCTCCGCATGAAGTATTGACGGCTCTTTTTTATGGTATAACGCCGACGTCAGATCCTCGATTTACGAATTCTACAATTTCCTTAAGAATGGCAGAGCAGCTTGCTACCTTTGTTCAAGAGCATCGTCCTTATGAAAAACTTTCTGATTTAGAAATCATCACACCTCTACTTGCCAATGCGGATACCTATGAACCTTTACTTGCAGTCAATGTTACGGAAGATAGCCTGCCGCTAGCGGCTGTCGTTGATCGCGCGCGGGAGGAAGCGTTTGGAAAAATGATCAGCCTCTGCACCGTGCAATCCCGGGCATTTCGTGTTTACATTCTTGGCCAATCGTTAGACCTACTTGGCAAGCCAACAGGTGAGGCGATGCTGGAAGCGACCATTGCTTTGTTAGCTGATGATCGAAGTATCAAAAGCGACAAAACTTCATTATCACGATTTCGACTCATTCCAACCCTCCACAACATACGATGGTTGGAATGACTCTATTGTGAAATATCGCTATCTCGAATAGCGAGAGTCGGGTTAAGATCAACCTTTATGAAATTCCTTGATCGTCTTGAACGTTATTGCCCTTGGATTGCTATCCCTGGGCTCATCCGATTTGTTGCCCTTTTTAATGCGCTTGTTTTTATTTTGCATCTGATTGCGCCAGGATATGAATCACTTCTCTCTCTTAATCGCGAAGCCATTTTGCATGGAGAGATTTGGCGGCTAGGAACCTGGATTTTTATTCCTGAAACGATGAGTCCGTTTTGGATTTTTTTTGCGCTCCTTTTTCTTTGGTTCTTAGGCGATGGATTAGAAAATGCTTTTGGTCCTTTTCGCACGACTCTGTTTTATTTCACCGGCATGATTGGGTGCACTGTAACAGCGCTTATCTTCGGAAGCTATGGAGCTAATACTTTTCTTAATCTTTCGCTGCTTTACGCGTTTGCTACTTTTTATCCCCAATACCAAGTGCTTTTTTTATTCATCATCCCGATGCGCATTGGCTGGCTCGCTCTGATTAGTATGGCTTTGATGGCGATTGGAACTATTGGTCAACCACGCGCGGCCCAAGTTGCCCTCGTTGTCACGCTGCTCAACTATCTACTTTATTTCTGGCCCAAACTTTTAGCTGCTTGCCGTGAATGTTCTTTTTTGAAAAAAGGCTTTTCCTTGAAATCTAAAAAGGAATCCTCTCTACCGATTGATTCACTCCATCACTGCGAAGTCTGTCATCGCACAGAACAAAGCGACCGCGACTTGCATTTTCGAGTCACTGCAGATGGAAAGGAATATTGCCTGGAGCATTTACCAGGGCGTATTTAGAGCCTGTCCAAAAAAATGATTTTTTTTGGACAGGCTTAGGTTTACAGGTTACAGGGGTACAGACTAGCAGGTGAAATTAGGTCTTCGACGAAAAGTATTCGTTCAGGAGCCCGGAAAAGTTAACGTAACAATCAACGAGTTGCAAATTTATTTAATTTTTGTCGTGTACAGAGAAAAAAATTCTAAGTACTGAATGACCAAAGCAAAAATCCTGTAGCCTGTAAACCTGGTGCCTGAGCCCCTTACCCGTTCCTGTGAACGGGTACGA
>JBIRBD010000062.1:0-10718 GCA_044326465.1 Chthoniobacterales bacterium | reverse complement strand
TGCTGAAGCTCATCTGAGATACTCTCTGAAAAAAGAGTGTTAACATTGAGCAAAATGACCAAATAAAAGAAAAAATGAAGAGGGTTCAAGAGGGATAGATATGTTAGAAAATGAGCTAAAAAATATTGGCTAAGGTCCATGGTTCTTAACCGAAGCTGTTTTTTCTGAGATAATTGGGAGAAACTATTTCATCTCTAGGAGCTTCTGGCGATGGAGAGGTATACTCTCGTAAATAGGAACCTCCATCTGATGGGGGTATATTGTCTAGATCTTCGTATAAATCCTCTTCATAACTAGATTCTCCTTCATTTTTATATGAAAGAGGAGCTGTAATATCTATAGGACTTTTTGAAGTCTTTTCTTCGTTAGCAGCATTATTACATTGTATCGCTTCTTTAAATGCTTTTTCTGCTTCTTCTAGATCAGTTAGGGCTTGAGTTCTAATTTCTTCCCACTCCCAGCGATCATACTCATTATTCTTAATGATATCTTTAGCAACAATCTGTGTTGCTTGAGCAGCCTTTTCAACAGCATCCACGGCAAGGTCAACAGCAATTAAGAGTTTAACATCATCATAAGAAGATTCCTTAACACCTGTATTTTTCTCAAGTTCAGGCAATCTTTCCAACGCAGCAAGGTGTTCCCTAATATTCTCTGCAGCAGCATTTGCAATAGATCTAGTGTCAGCTAAGTGATGGCAAGGTTTGGCTAATCTTTGCTCTGTTGTTGGATAATCATTACAGAAAAAGAAGATTTCAAAAACATCATTAAGAGCATCAATAGTAGCTTCGGCGTATTGAAAAGCAGCTTCAGCTCTCTGCGCCGCTCTATTCAAAGCTTCTTGTTTAGCAACAAGCGTAGGAAAATTTGCTTCAAAAGCCTCTTGTTTAGCAGCAAACATAGAAAAAGTTGATTCGGCAACTATTGCCGGTTGTTTAGTAGTCAAGATATCATTAAAATCAGCATCATTGATCGTTTGAAGAGGAGCAAGAGCTTCATTTGCAATTGCTCCTTGATACTTAGGTTCATTCATGATTGATAAGGCAACAGATCTAACTTGTTCTGTGGTTTTTTTAATAGCTGCTAACGATAGATCAGCTGCGATAAAGAGAAGTGAGTCATTAAGGGAGGATTCTTCAGTAATGAGGTTCTCTTCAGATAACTTTTGAAAATGGATAAGACGATCTTCAATATTCTTAGCTGCAATGAGAGCGCTATTAGCTGCAATGTCTGCAGCCACGCGTTGGTCCATTAAAGCATCCATTTTATCAAATGCCTCCTTGCAATTTTCAGTATCTAACATCTTAGAAATATTACTAACAGCTTGATCAACATCTTTCTCATATTTAGCAGCAGATTTGAGATCTTGAGCTGCTTTTGCAAGAGCTTCTGTTTTAGCAGACGGAGAAGGAAACAAGTTGCCCTTTGCCTCATCCGAACTAGTAGATTTTGGAGAGGATTCTTTAGTTGTCATTGTTGCTGAATCAATGCTTGGCCTTTTCTTAGGCGTAACTAATGTGCCAGCAAGAGGGGTATTAAGAGAGAGCGTCTGAAGAACGCGTTCAGCATCAAGTTCTTTCTGCTTTGCTTCTCCAGCCAAAGAAAGGCTCTCTTTTTTAGTTTTTTGTTTTCTTGGCTTTCTTGTTTCAGCAGCTTGAACATAAAGAAAGTACGCGCCGTCGTATAAAGAAGCAACCTGCGTGTTTCCTTCATTTTTAGCTTGAATAGCTTTTTCATGACATTTTGCAGCTTTTATAAGATAATCTGAAATTTCCTTTTGGGCAGAAGCTGTACCAAATAAATGATGATTTTCTACTGCTTTACCTCCAGATATAATATCTTGAGCAGCATTGGAGTAAACTGAGGCAACAGTAGAAGAATGATCATAAGCTTTCATCCAAGGATGATCAGCTTCTAATCCTATAGTCTTAGGTTGAATTTTAGCAGCAATCTTTAAATGCTCCGTTGCATGAGTTTTGAAATACTTAGAAGAACTCGTTGCGCTTGTGTCATTAGCTTCTCTCTCATTTATTCTAGAAGTGCTAGAATTTTGTATTCTTGTATCAGGTCTCTCTGTCATACCACTTCGGCTCATCATTAGTTCATGACCAAAGGCTGCCAATCCAATGAATCCAATAACTTCTCCTATTTCTTTGATTGATGGGGTAGAAATTTGACTGCTCGCGCTAGAGGCTGATGGTAGCGCAAAAGTTAGTATGGATGGCAAGGAGACCTTCATAAGAAAGCCTTTTTTATTCGACTTTAGCGATAGGTCGGTTTCGGTTTTGTCATCTCTGGTTATGTCTGTGATGTAATAAGTAGCATTTGGGTTCTTTGAGGCTCTTATTTTGGAAAAAACATCTGCTATGTCCTCGCTTCGGATATCTAGAGTATCTAATGCATAAACGCCATCTTCTGTTGTTTCAGGACCTTGATTGCCAACGGGCTGACCATTTTCTATCCAGTTACAATAGCGCATGGCCGAAGCCTCATTAACGTAAGAGATTTCACAATCTTGTCCGCTTGAAGAAACGCTGTAATAGTAATGTCCTGGCTTTCCAGAGCGAATAATTATTGTTCCGCTTGGATCAGCTGCCATTGAGAAGTCATAAAGGTTATGCGGGTCAGCCTTGGCCGTGGCATTCAAAAATTCTGTATATTGGGATGCCGTAACGATCATCGTCTGGCAATCGGTTAATTGTTGAGAATAACCTTCTGGTTCTGCTAATAGGCTATTAAGGCCCATAAAGCCGATGAACCCTAGCAATAGAGCAAGAGTAGCGGTCGGGAGGAAAAAGGAATGAGTTTTTATATTCATAGGAGGTCATTAAAGTGAGGTTTATAACAAACTATTGCTTGACTAAATTCTAAGATAGTAGAGCAAGAAGTAACACGATAAGATTTTAAAAATTTTGATTCTTGAAGCAGTAGGTATATGTCCCAAATTGATAGGTTATAATCGAACAAGGCTCTAAATAACTGGGCTATCTGGCTTGTTCAATAGCTCCTGCCGTCCGTTCTAGCTTGCTCCAACGTACAAGGCTTCCAGCAGCAGCTTTGACAAGGCATTTCCAGACGACATAACCAAGGATAGGGCGATAGAGGAGTCGCATCGGAAAGGCTCTCCAGGCTAAGAGGGAGCTGCGGTTAGCAAAATATGCTGCCACGCAGGCGAGGCCAACATCGAGAATGAGCGATGCCAGAAAGTAAGGCCAGATCGCCTTTCCACGGCCGAAGCAGAGTGAAAAAAGAACCATTAAGTCGAGCAATGGCGTTAGTGCAATAACTCCAATTTGAAAAATCCAGATTGATGGAAGTCCAAACCAGCCGAGCCAGCCAGAACCAGGGCTAAACGTCAACGAGCGATGTTTCCAAACACATTGCAATGTTCCGAAAGACCAACGAAAACGCTGTGAGATGAGTGCTTTGATGCTTTCAGGAGCTTCTGTGTTAGCAAGGGCACGCGAGGCATAAGTTATTTTCCATCCGAGACGATGCAGTTGCAAGGTAAGATCGGTGTCTTCGGCCAAAGTCTCTGTTGTTAGCGGACCTGCTTGATTAAATTCATCAATGATCTCATCAAGTGCCGTTTTACGGAAAGCACTTAGAGCTCCAGGAAGCACCGTGATGCAACCGAGCAAATCTTGCGCGCGGCGATCAATTTCAAAAGCCGTTTCATATTCAATCTGTTGGAAGCGGCAGAGCCATCGTTTCGGATTTCCAACATGAATATGACCAGAAACTCCACCGACTAATGGGTCAAAAAAAGGAGTAGTTAATTCACGAAGTGCCCGAGGAGTGACCATCGTATCAGCATCTAGGGTGACGATAAAATCATATTGTGAAGCAGTAATGGCAGAATTGAGAGCGGTGGCTTTGCCTGAATTTTTTTGCTCGAGAAGTCTTATCGAGCGTTGTTGTTTTTCTAATGCGGTTGCTCTTTTTTCAATAATATTTTTAATAACAGCTGCTGTTTGATCATGAGAACCATCATCTACAATGATAAGTTCTAGAGGTGCTGGATAATCGCTTATGATGAGATGCTCAATTGTTGATATAATCACACGTTCCTCATTGTAAGCTGCAATCACGACGCTCAGAGCTGGAAAACCTTCGGTTGTCTCGCATTTCCTAGTATCGTTTTTGCGATGCCTCATAGCACAAATCACAAAAAAGAGAATGCGCAGCAGTGCTAAAGTCGTGACGATGACGAGCAATGTCCAAGCTGCCATTTCAAGAATGCGAAGTGTTGCAAAACTCCCATAGATGTAACGTGTCGCTATGGTCATATCGGACTCTCGCAGTAGCGGCATCAAAATATCTTTTGGTAGTCCAATGAGCTCGGAGAGCGAAACAAATTCGTCACCACGCCCGCGTAGGTAATCAATCACCTGAGGCAGCGCAGCTACTGTTTGTGAGCGATTACCGCCAGCATCATGGAAAAGAATAACACTCCCTCCTTGTGCGCGTTGCTCTTTGACGCGTTGAAGAATGACATCAGTGCCTGGTTTTTCCCAATCTCCCGTATCAATTGATTCGCCAACTGTTAGGTAACCTAGATCGGAAGCCACTTGCAGCGCACGTAATTCTCCAGGAGTTGAGGGATTGCCATCACCATTGTAGGGTGGGCGAAAAAGAGAGGTTGAATGCCCTGTGATGCTTTCAATAAGCCGCGTCGTTGCATTGAGCTCGAGGCAAATTTGTTCATCGCTTGTCTCTCCCAGATTTTGATGGGTGTAGGTGTGATTGCCAAATTCAAACCCTTCGCGTTGTACTCGCTGGACGAGGTCAGGAAATTGTTGGGCTTGTGAGCCGAGAATGAAAAAAGTTGCGGGGACTTTTTTCTCTTCTAATATTTTTAAAATCTGTGGTGTCCATGTTGGATCGGGGCCATCATCAAAGGTGAGTGCAACCTGATGTGGGCCAGCTACACCTTGACGATAGACGCAAGCAGGTCGTGGAAAATCCTCATACAAGGCTGTCATCATTCCATCAGGCGTCATCGTTACGGTGCGCCACCCTTCGCTAATTTCTGTTCCAATTGATAGAAAATCACCAGAGCCAATCGATGCGATGTGATTAGTTAGCGACAAAGTTTCTATATTTTGCAGTTCCTCATCACTTGGCTCGTCGCGACCTTCAACGGCCATTTTTATATCAAGCTGTAATGATTTCCAGAGCGCTGGATCTTCTTGGCCAAGTTGGTCAATAGCGACTCCACCGAGATGATAAGGTGCGATCGTTTGAAGTTGATTAAAAAAAGTTATGGCATCGAGGAACCAAACTTCGTGGCTCTCTTGCAATGCTGTTCCTGAAAAATAATTAAAATGGGGTGAAAAATGGGGTGGCTCAACGATCACATTTTTTGCTGCTGCAATTTTTGCACGAGCCATCGCATCGGCAAAATTTATCGATTCCATCGTTCCCTTTGTCTCATTCCAATCAGTGCTGTAGGCGCCTAATCCGGCAATCCATTGCTCTGATTTTCCGTAAGCCAGCAAAGGCTTCAGTGATTGTTCTATCCAATCTGTCTGAGCGAGTGGGCCAGCATCGTCAGGGTCAGAATTTTGATCATAGAGTGTTGCAACAAAATGATCGGCGAATTGAGAAATAGTCGCCAGATCATACACAGCACTCGCCATGCCTATCGGAATCGTGATCCAGAGCTCTTGGTGATGTTGATGTAAGGAAACTGCAAGTTCAGAAACAAACTGTGAGATTTCTTTAGAATAAGATGGGTCAAGCTCATTCCATTCAATTAGTAGTCCAGTAGATCCTTGAGGTAGACGTTGCAATAGATGATCGATGAAAGCCTGTCGATTAGCTGCTGGTGCTGTGATGATAGTTTCAACAGCTTCTGGTTGCCAATGATCACCATTGAGATTTCGTAGCGTCGGCAAAAGGCCAAGTTCTTTGCGCAGGCAAAGGGTACGAAGCTCCTCATTGGGTTGCTCCATTAATTTTCCTTCTACCCCAACTAAGTCAAACCATTCGGTCGCAACGTGTGTTAGTAGTGAGGCATGTTCTTTGAGAGAAAATTCACTTGCTGGATTCCAATTCCGAACATAACCAAGGCGAATCGGAAGAGCGGTGCTACTGGCAAGGTGTTGTTGAACGTTAGTTAGAGAGGCTGTTTTTGTGCCGGTTACAAGAGGGCTATTGGCAAGCAGACTGTTGTTTGGAAAAGGTGAGGGGATGGTTGTATCAAGCCAGTGGTGCCAATCATCTTTCATTTCAAGAGAGAGGGATTCTTTGGATGTCTTGGCTTTGAGTTGCGTACGATAGGTGCGCACATCTTCAGGCAGGCGTAGCTGCGGTGCAATCAGGAGGCTTGAAATAAAATAAGCCGATGCCCCCAGTAGCGTGATGGCAAAAACGACCGCTAGCGCTTGAAGCAAATGAAGCCTTCGTCCGCGCGGATCAGCAAAGATAGAATAAGCAGGTGTTGTCGACAAAGAATGAGGAGATTAGAGCATTTGATTTTTTGTTTGCCAAAAAGCCTCGGCTCCATCTTCATCATCGGCAATCCATTGCTGAATCTGGTCACGTGGAATATCTCTTACCGGCATGGCTGTCGCAGGCCTTAAAAAAAGGCCTCCATCTTGCACCTCGGCCAACATCATCGGATGAGGTGCATCATCAAGACCAAGCAACCGCCTGATCTCAGGAGGTATAGTAATACTTCCTCTCTTTGATATTGGTAATACAGTCATGCGGTAATGCTGCATTGCGGCATTAAAAGTGTCAAAGGGATCTTTTTACGCAAATTGTTTGGAAAATTTTGATGAGTTGCTGAAAAAAATAACAAGAGCAGTGACTGATCTTTACTAAAAACGGTGATGGGAGTGAGGAAATTGGCGTAAGGGCTTGGTCTAAAAATTATTTTTAAAACGGCGAAGCATACCTGGAAGGTACGTAAGCCGGTTGAAAAATTATTTTGAGACTGAGCATATTGCGCTAATTTACCACGATCCATTGCCGTTTTTAGGTTTATTGCCCTTTTCTGCGAAATCAAAGAGTGGCGCAAACATGGCGCAAACATGGCGCAAACATTAATCTCAACTTGCCTGAAAACGATAATATCACCGTTTTTAGGTTAATCGATAAGTCATTTGATGCGTAGCACCGTCGACCGAAAAGATTTTTTTATCAACGAGAGCCTTTAAGTCTCGTTGCAAGGTCCTACGAGGAGTACCCTTCGATAGTTGTTCAAACTCTTGAATCGTCAAGCTATCATTTTTGAGAACGTAATCAACCGCTACTTGCTGGCGGTAAGAAAGGTGATATTTATTTTTCAGAATATCTTTTTTAATGGTTCTCGTGCCTTGTTCAACGAGTTCCTGTAATTGTGTTGCCAACCCTTGGGTAAAATAGTTTAGCCAATGTGTCATATCCATTCCTTTTTCACGAACGCTTTGAATCGCTTTGTAATAGTCTCCTCTCTTGCGATCGTAGTATTCGCTTATGCTAAATAGGCGCTTGAAATCATAGCCATGGCGATAGAGGCAAAGAGTAGAAAGAAGCCGCGCTGATCGTCCATTTCCATCTAAAAAAGGATGAATATGAACAAGCTGAAATTGAGCAATTCCAGCTACTAAAATAGGACTGATTTTTTGTTCTTCATTAATCCATTGGAGTAATTCAGACATCATGATAGGAACTTCATAAGCTGCTGGAGGCGTATAAATAACTACTTTTGTTTTTGAGTTCACAACATAGTTTTGAAGCTTTCGATATTCGCCAGGAGCTGCTGAATTTTCCCGAACATCTTTTACCAATGCCTTGTGAATCTCGCGAACAAGACCCTCTGTAATAGCAGCGCCATCATCCAAGTAGCTGCCGACTAAATCAAAAGCTCGTCTATAATTAAGCAGCTCTTTGACATCATCTGGATCAGCTGATGGAAGTTTTTTGCCAGAGAGCAGAAGTTCCGACTCTTCTAATGTCAGTAGGGTGCCTTCAATGTGAGTTGTCGAATAAGCCTCAAGGATAAAGGCTTTACTTTGCATATCCTTGATCCAATCTGCCGATAAAGTTGCTGCTGTTAGAAAACCACGAGCACGCTCAATAGCAGATAAAGCCTGAGCAATCTCGTTAGTAATCGTAAACTTGGGTTCTAAACTCATAAACAACTCTTCTAGAAAAAGGGAACTTCGTTTAAAATTCGTCTATGAAGATAAAGTACAAGGAGCCTTGGAGCGCAAAGGTCGCAGTGTATAAATATACATGAGGCCCTGAGTACCGGAGTGACGCAGTAATTTGTCTTCATGAGTAGAATTTTAAACGAAGTTAATCACAAATCATTCCCGCCAATGTAGACCTTGATTGGAAATTGGGTTGTGAGTTTAACGGGGTTTGCGCGGTAGCTTTGGAGCTCCCCTTTGTAATAAATGGCAACGATGTAGCCGATGTAATGGGCGTTTGCGTTGTTATTATCAGGTTGGTAAGTGACTTCGAGAAGTTCCGGTTCGCCATCTTTCCAATCAACCGGAGGGCTAAGCCAGCGTGAAGCAACGGGAGCTTTGCTGGCAACAATTTCGCCATCTTGCTCATCGTAAAAATAGACCTGGACTTTGACTTCAGGAACCGAAATTGCTTCCTGTGGGCGTGACTTGATGCCAATTTTTAAAATCTGTTCCTCTTCTGGCCCCGTAGAATGCTGCACATTAATGATGCCAAGCGCTGCTCCTTGGGGCAAGGCTCCATCGCCACTGGAAGTCGTGATGGTCGAGGGTTCATGAGTTTGCAAAGTAGGAGATGACTTATGAGAAAGAATTAATTGTTCTGCGGCACTCTCTACCTCTGCTGGTTTTGAAGGGGTGGCAGAAAAACTTTCGACCATTGCTCTATTTTTATTTTTGTTCGTAGGAAGCAAAATAGGGTCATTTCTTTTTATTCTTGCTGCTAACTGATCCTTAATGCCAGTTATCAAACGTGGCGCAAAAACAATCATACTGGCGATCACTTGAAGGATGGCAATAGCGATGAGAATTCTCAGAATAATGAGGAATGCTGGTTCTCTTGATGCCTTCGGAAGGAGCTGTAGATTGTTAGACATAGGAAGGAGTAGGGAGTGACGAGTAACGGGTAGCGAGTATTTTTAAAGTTTTAAAAAATCGTCTCTCGCTACCCGGCACTTATTACTCTGTTGTGGAGTAGCGCCACTGCTCATAAATCAGTGGTGAAATTTCCGATGGTTTGATTTCACTGCGGCCTCCCCAAAAAACATTGGTGTAGAGCAGAGGAATTCCGCAGCTTTCCAGATGCCGATCAATGGCAGCTTTGTGTTCTAGTAGGCGCGTTCGGTCTGTTCCATGAGCCACCCCCATGATGTTGACATTGTAAAAATCAGGGCCTCCTTCGCGCCAGTAACAATGTGTTAAAATATCATGACGTCCAATTTCTGCTCCAGCCTCGCGTACGCGATCCTGAGGCACTGCCCAATGAAAAAGTCCGTTGAAGCGCGTGACGCGGATGCCTGTTGATGAAGGTTTTACATGTTCCAAGAAGGTGGAAAAACGTCCGAGCAGTTTGCGCTCTTGAAGTGAGGCTGCTACGGCATAAAATTCTTCTTCGGAAACACCTGCCTCGTGAGCCCGCTTGCGCCATGGGAAGGAGGTGATTTCATCAGGTGCGAATTCTTTTTTTAAGGAGAGAAGAATATTCCATTCGCCACTAGTGAGCTGAACAACTGATGGCGTCATCATGGTGGCTGGGGCTGCAGCCTTGTCGCCAGGTTCACAGAGTTTGCGACGAACATGGCCGACTCCAAGAGTAAAAATTCCTTTTGCTGGTAGCAGAAGAAAAGATTCAGCGCCGGTTTTTTTTAAAAGAAGTTCGCAGTGATCTTTCAGAGAAAAGCCAGCGGGAACTTTGATGGTTGTCCAAAGCCTGTAAGATGCACCTGGAATAGCTGCGTCCGTGGAGCGTACGACAACATGTCCTGAAAAAGGATCTTTGCGAAACATAAAATCAAAGGCACTATTTAATTTTTCCTCCGAGACGCGCCAGGCTACGAGCGCGCCTTCTGCTAAATTATTAGCAATGAGGGTTTGACGAATGCGACGAATGGTTCCAGCTTCCAACATCGCTCGTACGCGAGAGAGAACCGTTTCAAGCGGTAGTCCAGACTGCTCTGCAACAAAAGAAAAGGGATCGTGATGAAAGCCAACAATTTTATCCTCAGAAATAGAGAGAATGGCTGCGTTGATCGGATCAGTATGTTCGGTGGGGAGCGTTGTTTCGCAACGCGGTTCGTAGTTCATGGTTCGTAGTTGGTGATTCGTAGAATATTTCAGTTCAATATTCTTATTTGCGTTTGCTGATAATGAAAATTGAAATCGAAAAAATGATTCCTAAAAACAAAAATTTTAGGAATCACTACCTGTCATTTCATCTTCAAGTTTAGAATCTGAAAACTCTAAAGGAAGTAGGATTTCTTGTTGAAGTGGAATTTCTGCGTTTATTTCTTCAGAAAGTCGGGTTTTTTTGGTTTCCAAGCTGCTGAGCGAGGAGAATTCTTCTTTTGCTAGTCGCTCAGACTCTCTACCAGCATCATTGCCTTTTGTTTCCAAGCCGGCTGCATCCGCCTCTTTTCCTGCAGCTCTGGCTTTGATAGCCTTAAGATAATAGTCGCTTCTTTTTTGACTTTCTCTAGCCACTTCTTCCTTTCCTTGTAACAAAGCCTCGGCTTGTTGCTCATAAGTGGTTGCCACTTT
>JBIRBD010000013.1:0-23761 GCA_044326465.1 Chthoniobacterales bacterium | reverse complement strand
GCGAACTGATATTCTGGACCTTGCTTCTCCAACTTCCAGTTTAATCCAACTCTTCTCCCTGCCCCGTCCCATTCTTGTTGCCAGGAGGCAATATTAGTTCCATTCAGTGAGGTGGTTTCGTTTACAAGCTGACCGCAAGCGTTGTACTCTCGTGTTACTTTACTTTCTGGTCCTGTACTACTATCGCCATAGGATTGGGTGACTGAAGTCAGTAGACCGCGTGGATCATAGGCATACGTTGTATTTTGATTCTGCTCAGGAACAGTTGAACCACTAGAGCTCTTGTTGATCGGACGGTTCCAGTCATCATAGATGATACTTGTGGTAAAACCACGTGGATCGGTGATGGAGGAAACAAGGCCATTGTTTCCATAATTATAATTATGATGACGTGTTATGGAGCCATCAGAACCAACAAGCTCATCTTCAATTTTCTGACTAGCTTGATTATAACTATTTTTTTCTGTGATGCCTCCTGGCATAGAACGCGAAAGAAGTTCTCCAGCTGCGTTATAGTTGTAACTAACAGTAATTCCTCCAGGCCGTGTTTCAGAGGTTAGATGGTTCAGAGCATCATAAGTCCAGGTTGTTACAAGACCTCCTTCATCGGTGAAAGATGTTTTGTTTCCCATGGCATCGAAGCTTGTAATTTGAGTGGCTCCATCGGCTACTTTGGTAATCACAGGACGGCTGGCTTCGTCAAGATAGGTAGTTGTTTCTATGGCTTCTTGGCCATTTCCCTGATAATGGATATGGCTGTGATGATCTGGACCATACCAATCACTCTCCTCTAAAGCGAGTTTTCCTCCTTGATTATAACTCCCTCGCCAAATTGGACGTTGTAAGGCATCAAGGAAAATTAAGGTGCGTTCCCCCTTCCCATTAATAACATCTTGGCTATTAAGGAGATTATTGTAGATGTAGAAAGTTTCCTTCTCTGAAGAATTGCTATCATGAGGACTTTTTTCACTCTTGACTCTATTGAGGCCATCGTAAGTTTTAGTAAAGGTATTATTAGCTAGATCTGTATAAGCAATGAGGTTTCCTCGTCCATCGTATTGCTTAATTTCCTGTCCAAGCTGTTTGCCAGAAGCATTGAAATAGCTCTTGGTCACTATATGCTCTTTATCGTTGTAGACAATGCTCCATCTAACTCCATTAGCCAGGCTTTCCTCTACAGTTCGCCCTAAGAGATCGTAGTTGTAAGCAATCTTAGTTCCATTAGCCTTTATTTTTTCAATTAGTTGACCACGACTATTATAACTCATCCGCTCGGTTGCTCCTAAAGGTGTTACATGTTTGATAACATCCCCACCAGGCCGATAAGCAAAGTATTCACTGGAAAGAATAGGGCTGCTAGCATTATCACCTTGATTATGATTAACTTGAACTATATTTCCAATCGCATCATATTTCATCGTGGTCATATTATGATTATGATCAACTCGTTCTAATTCGTTACCGTAATCATCATAAATATGAAAGGTCGTTGCCACTCCAGCATCAGCAATTCCTTTTCCATCTTGAGAAGCTTGGCTACGCCAGGTGCTCTCCTCGCTGACGCGACCCATAGGATCGTAGCTCTTGTAGCCATAGTTGACAGGATTAAATTGAGCTCCTTGATGCCAGGTTGGTTCTCCATTACCGTTGTAATAGACATATTCCCAATCTATTAGGTTGCCACTGCTATCATAAGTTTCTTTCCCTGTAGGATTACCCATGGCATCATATTCATTCTTAATTTTGCTCTTATCGAATAGTGTGGTCTCGACAATTTCTCCCCGATGGTCGCTTTGGTACTCGGTAATAACATCAGAATCATGAGTGCCTGTATGTTCTTTTTTCTCTTTTAAGAAGCCATGAGCATCGTATTCATAATTGGTAACAGCTCCATTATTGTTCTCTTGAATTAGTAAGCCACAGGCACTGGCTTCATCGTTACCACTATCTCCGTATTTCTTAGTAATAGTGCTTCCTGGTTGGCTAATAGAGGTTGCCATGTAAGGATGTGCACTATCTTCATAGTGATAGGTTGTTGTTTTTCTTTCCGCATCAGTAATGCTTTCTAGTAAATTAGTTTTTGTGTAAGTTAGCTTGGTTGTTGCTGTTTCGTTGCTATTTTTTCCGGTTAAGTTTCCTGTTTCAATAATTGAGGTAAGATTTCCATGCTCGTCATATTGATAATCAGTTTTCAAGCCTCTTAGATCAGTTCGACTCACTTTTTGACGACTATAAGGCCCAGTTTGCCAAGATGTTTTAATACTCTCTCCGTTTTGATTCGTTTCTTCGACAATTTGATTCCCCTCAATTTTGTAGCTAAAGCTTTTCCCTAAGACATCTTTAACCGTTGTTATACCGCTATAGGTTTTATCCTCATTCTTAGTAAGATCATAGTGAAAGGTTGCATTAGCTTTAACCTCCGATCCTTTTCCCGTACGAGTTAATTGGATAGTGACTCGCCTCTCTGCATCGTAGACATTTTCCATCAACCGTCCTTCTGGCTTCTCCTCTTTGATAATTAAGTGTGTAGAATAGCTAGTTGGTTCTACTTGCTTATCTCCTGTTTCCTGAGAATTTTTTGCTTCAGGAGGTATCTCTTTGTGTTCGTAATTATACTTAATAACGGAATTATCAGGTAAGGTTACTTGGGTTAAATCTCCATACGTATCATATTCATATTTAAGGTGACGTCCATCATTGGCAAAGGCATCAGTAATGTGTCCATACAAATCGTAATTAAAATGGATGTTATTACCATTATTGGAACGAATAACTTTTAATTCTCCCCAATCTTCTTCTCCAGGTTGGCTTCCTCTTTCAAAAGTTAGATTATTTCCATTGCCATCTTCCCATTTTTCCAAATAAGGTCGCCTCCTCTTAATTTGTGGATTTCCAAGAATTGGGTATTCACGGACAAGATAGTAGCGTATGCTTCCATCTGATCCATAGAGGTGCTTTCTTTGGCATAGATATCTTTTTTATTCTCTTGAGTAATTAAGTAAACTCCTTCTCCTGGATGAGACGCAACACCTGTTTCAGGAGTCCACCCTTGTGCTATATCTAGTAGCTTAACTGTAGAGACGGCATCTTCTATACCAAAAAACTGATTGATTGTACGATGTTCCTCAGCCGAACCATTTACTACAGACAGAGGTTGCATTTTAAGATCATCAAGTTTTAAATAATTTTCTTTATCTAGATGTGTTGCATATTCATAGGCCGCCGATATCATATCTACCCTTGGGTAAGATAAAGCCAGATCTTCGACCCCATTGTGGGTTGTTGTTATTATGGTGCCATCTTTATTATAAGAAGGAACTAAGGAGGCTAATCCCCAAGAAAATTGAGATGGATTTACTTCTTTACAGATTTTTTGCGCAAACTTATCAAATTGGTAACAATTAAAATAATAAGATTGGCCCATTAAATGGAGGAGTTGTCCGATGTTTCTAGTAGGGTCAATTTTAACCGTAGGATTATCGCGCACCTGTTTTTGATAGTCCCAATATTTCTTAGCCTCAAAGGTTTCCATTCTCTGAGAGACTCTTCCATAGTTCAAGCAGAGCGAAGCCATATCCCCTTTATAAAGAGACCTTAAATTTTCTATTTTTTGGTTGTCTATACAAAAATTCATTTTAAAAACAAGAGGTCCATCGTTATCAGTACCATTAGTAGTTTGCAGCTTCGTACTGATTTCTTGCGCTCCTCGTAAGACTTTGGCTTGTTCTTCTGGAGATTTTCCTTGATTGAACTTTTCGGGAGAATTTTTCTCCAAATTTTCATCTCGCAGGTCATAAGGCTCCATTGCCAGTATCATCTGATATTTTCCTTTCTCTGCTGGAACTAGTTGATGATAAAGCAATCTCCTTCGATCATGAAGGTCAGCTAATCGCATGGGCCCAGTTTCTAAAATTGGTTCTCCATTATCATGACGTTGATTACCATTGCGATCACTAAAAACCTGGATACTAATCGTATCAAAAATATTTTCTAATGCTTTTTTTATCTCAGGATTATCCTGATTTTGTTGAGCATCCAAGTTCTGAGCAACATTTTTTTCGGAAATAAGTGGCGTTTTCCAAGGCTTAGGAAAATCTTCCCAATCAACGTAGTAATGTTTTCTATCTCTATATTCAACTCCAACATCATCTAAAGATAATCCAAAGGAAGCCAGTTGCTTCTTGGCATAAAGAGAAAGCAAAGTTTCCAGACTATCTCCTTTGCTAAGAAGACGAATAGAAGGATCATTAAGTAAATATTTAATCGCCCATTCTCTAGGAGTTTGATAATCCTGTGGAAAGTAGTTCCAGAGGTTTTTTCCTTCTATAACTTCTGTATCTTTGATCCAAGGAAAGAGATGAACCCATTTTCCATCAATAAAGGCGACTACCCAAGGATAATTTACAGCTATAAGCTCTAAATTTGGTTTTTCTGTCCCTCCATTGTATCCTCGAAGTTGCATTTTTAACATACAACTTAATTGCTCATCCAACATTAATGTCTTTCCCTTCTCTGGAATAACATACCCACAAGCAACTCCCGCTTTTCGAAGCAAATAAATGAGTAGTGCACATTGCTCCCAAGGAGATCCTTGCCCTTCAAGATAGGTTCCTAATGCATCTCGGCGAACATTTTTTGGAGTAATTCCTTCTGATATTTTACTTATATCTTCAATAGCATCTGTTAGTTCTATTTCGTTTTGAACATAATTTGCTATTGCTATTGGGTTTTTATCAAGATCTTGTGCTAATTTATCTAGCGTAGAGTGTAGTTTAAGCTCAGAACTTGTATCTTTTCCTAGGCTATTAAGAGCTAATTTCATTTTTTCAGGAGCTGGCAATGTATCTTTTACCATCTGAGGATGATGTATTAGTTCATTAAGGCTTTTCCCTTGGTAAGCAGGAAGAAGAGGAATAGCCTGAAAATACGGCGGCTCTAATACTTTTGCTCCCCAAGGAAGCTGCTGATCAAAATCAAGGCTGTAACAGAGGTTGTAACAAACTTCCTTTTTTAATGAATCCATGGCCATTCCTAAGAATTTGCCGTAGTGATTATTGTTACTATATTGATTATCTGTATATCCTTTAAAACTTATTCGATAATAGTAATCATTATTATCTGCTTTATTCATTACTATGATGTTAGCAGGAGATTGCTCAGAACATTGAAGTTGTGTACTAAAATCAATTTCTTCTCCAGTACCTGTTTTTGGTTTAGGAAGATCACAAATAAAAAAGTCATCATTGTACTTTTTCCAATTTTGAGAATTGGGTTTTGGAATTGATGCTTTTAAGACCGCTATAGGAGAAACATTTTCTCTACTATCCTTAAAATCTTCCTTACGATAGACTTCAATTTGAATGTCATCGTCACTATTAGCATCTTTTTTTTGCACTCCTAGAACGCTAAAGCTATACCATTGGCGTGTATAAAGAGGATCGCCTCCTCCCTCCGAACCAAAAACAACCATAGGAGGTTCTCCTCCTGTCACATGACCACTTTGCTCAGGCATACTATTAACAGGAATATCATATTTAATTTTTTGGCTATTATCTGGAGTGTTTGTATCACAACGAATATGAAAACATGGCTCATTAAGTGCTGATGCTGTTCTTAAAAACCAAGGGTATTCTTTTGGGTAAACGGTATGAAAATCTTTAATTCCATCTAAAAAAATACCTTTCTCTCCTTCTAGTGCTATCAATGAGGATAAATATTGATCATCGTTGCCCCATCCTCTCTTATAATAATTCGATAGCAAAACTTCAAAACTTACTCGAGCAGTTCTCATATTATTACCTTCATCATAAGCTCGTACTTCATATTCGTACTTCCCTGCAGGAAGGTTTTCCTGGAGGAACTCATATGGTTCTTCGGTCAGGATATAAGGTTGCAGATTCCCTTGCTCATCAAGTTTTTTGCAAAGCTCTAATTCTTTTTGTGAATTTATCTTATAAAGCTCAACTTTTTCAATTTTGTCACTTGGATTGTGCGTCACCGATGCTATTAAGTCGACATTAGCAGAAGCTTGAAAAGGCCCTTGAGCTACTAAGCTTACCCCAAAAGTACTTTTTAATTCAGCTTGATGAAGCACCACTTCCTCCTGGTATCCATCCAAAACTATTTTAGATGAATCAATAATATCATCTTGCTGATTATCAATGGTATAATTAGGCGGTAAAGAAATCTCTTGCGCAACAGCAATGAGTCTAAAAAATAAGGAGAAAATAAATAAAAGCTCTCTTTTTCTCTTTTTAAGATTGATCAGTATTTTATTCATTAGTTTCATCAAGTTCTACAACTTCTATAGGATAATGTATTTTCCTAATTTCTATTGAACACGAGCCTGTTTTTTTGGCTTGAAAAAAATAAATAACTCTTTGATCACCATCAATGTGGCTATATCCATCCACCGGCAAAGTTATTAGGTTATTATTTGGCCCTCTAATTATTTCCCCTGCCACAGTTCTGTTATTGAAGGTCATAGTCTTGTTTCCTTGATAACTAATTATATCTGTCATTCCAGTAGGCGTTGCTGAGTCATGAATTCCCACAGAGATACAAAATGCTTGATTAACCCATACCACAATAGGCTGATAGCTTCTGCTTCCATAGTATTCTTTAGTAAAGACACGCTTTCCATCTATTTTATCATCATCTACATAGATTGATGTAAGATTAAGATCTGTTACTCTTATAGAGTAAGGTGTTTTCTTGATTTCTATTACACCAGAACCTACTTTTTTAGCTTTAAAATAGAAAAAAACTCTTTCATCACCAAATGCTATATTCTTTTTATTCCCTTGGTAATCAACTATGTCTGGTATCCTGGTAGGTGTCGCTGAATCATGAATTCCTGTAGCAATAGTAAATTCTTCACCCTGATTCACGACTATGTCTTGCCATCCACTTCCAGCATATGCCTCTCTAGTAAAAACTCTCCTTCCATCTATCATACTAGCTGGTACAGCACTATAAAGATGAAAGGATTCTAGAAAAAGAGTTAAAACCAGCGCTGTAAAAAAGAGAAATTTTTTTCTCACATTGAGATCAAAGTATGAAAATACAGGTAAAATGAGTTTCATTATAAAATGAATTTTTATAAGACTTGGCTTTTAAATTTTTTAAATCGATTTGAATAAATTTATTATTATATAATCAAAGCACGAGGATTTGACCTTAAACTTGAAAATAGACTTGATGAGTGGATGTGTGCACTCAAAAAAGCAGAAGTCAAACATACATTTACTATTCAATGAACCTAAAACTCGCACGCGGATGGTATAACAGTACCTTAGTTAGCTTCTATTCCAAGCGCCTGTACTTCTTCTCCTTTCGATTTAAAACAAGCACTCCTTACTCCTTCCCCGTTGGGATTGAAGGAACTGTAGGTATCTATTAAAAAAGTCCCATTAGGGTAAGCTCTAATCTACTTTTGCTGCCTCTAGCAGCGCCCCTTCGAGGATTGCCAATTGACTCTCCAGCGAGGCATCGATCAAACCAAGAGGCGATTCCAAAACACAACTCTTCGGATTAAGATCGTCATGCACTCTTATTTCAATTTTTGAACCAGAAGGCATCAGCTCTTGAAGTCGAAGGATAGAGGCTTCTACGGCATCACGATCATTGGAATGAACCTGCAATACAATACGCGGTTGATTTTTGAAAAGATCAAGCGCCTTGCCTACAAGCTGATACATTTGTTCTTCTGGAGGAAGATCCATGATAAACCGACGTAAGCAGCTGATGACAATTTGTACCAATTGATTTCTTGATTGTTCATAATAATCAAGAGAAGCCAAAACCGTCTTGATGTTATGAGCGGCGGCAGCCTTACGCCCCTCTTCCAAGCCTTGCTCATATCCTGATTTTTTTTGTCGTTCAAATTCCAGCTGTGCCTCTTCCACAATAGCAGCGGCGCGACTCCTCGCTTTTTCTAAAAGATCGACCGCCTCTAAACAAAGTGTTCTCTTCTCCGGAAGCAAGATAGGACCTTGTTGAAGGTAGGATGGCAAGTCTTCATCCCATGAGACGAGTGTGGTTGATTGTTTATTGATACTCATTACGAATGAAAATTAGGTTTTTTACGCTGCGGTGATTTCATAGCCATGACGACGCCTCCTTCCAAAGTTGGTTAAGAATTTTTCCTGCAGCTTCAGCCAAAGGCAATGGCTCATGATAAAATTGATTCGCAAAACATCCAGGCAGCTTACTTGCGATACGCTCTTGAACACCAATAGGTTTTGCTGAAAAAGCAGTTTCAACGACCATAATACCTTCTTTTTTTATGGCAGCAACGAGATCTTCCGATGGCGCTTCTACCGAACCCAAGAAATACTTTGAAGAAGAGCTACTTAGTAAAGTAAATTCCATAATATCTTCTCCTATTTCTTGACGTAATTTTCGAACAATCGATCCATCAATAATTTGAGCAATTATTTTACGAAGAGCGATGGCTCCCGCGAGCAAGGAAAGCCTTTCCAAAGAAATTGGTTCAATCAAACTCACCTCCCAGAGAGAATCATCCGGAGTCCAGGCTACAGACTCTTTCCAGGAAAACTTTGATTTTAACAAACGATCAACATGGGACCTCACTCGATGATCTTCCGCCAGCAAAGAAAAAAACGCTTCAGAAAAAAACTTTGTTAACGAGGCAACTGGAACATGACGTGATGGAGAGTTATTCCAAAAAATCCATTGCTCAATACCAACTGCAGAAGGATCACCTGCAAGAGAGGCACGTAGGAGATCCTCGTAACTTTTACGGTAGTTACACTCCGCTGTTGATTGTTCGTTGTTCGTGGTCATCAGAAAAAGTTACGAGTTTTACCCATGAGCAGCTTTGTTTTTTTAACAAAGCCATACTCAAGGCGTAATTGCTCATCTCCTTCTAACGAAGAAGACGAGCAAGAAGTTGTCGGTTGTCGGTGATTGGTTGCAGGTTGTTTTTGTTCGAAAGATTTATTTTTTAAACATCCTATTTTATCAGCCTCTTAGGGCAACGCTTCTTTTTTAGCAGCTAAGAAAAAGTTATTTCTTCACTATCAACCGAGAACCGAGAACCAATAACCATTGCTTATCTCCAGAAGGAGGTGAGTAATTACCTCAAGGCGCAGGCTCAGTAACTGCTGGTGACGCTACATTGCTCGATGCAGTAGAAAGAGCTCCAGCAGGCTGTTCGGGAGATTTTTTATCCCCTTCAGATTTCTTAATTTTTTTGTTGTGAATATCATGAAGCACACTTTTTCCAAAAATGCCAAGAAGAACTAAGGCGACACAAACCAGTGCAAAAGCAATCATGACAAACCACATTTTCCAAACAGATGACCTTGGAATTTTTACACCTAAAACAGAAACTTCTTGTTGAACATGAATGGGATAGTAGTAGTCGATATTTTCTGATTGCACGATCACGACAGAAACATTGTCGTAGTTGAGTCCCTCAACGCTTTTCATAACGAGCGTTTTTATTTGGGGAATTAACGTAGGAGGGACCGTGCCTGGACGAAATTTCAAAAAGACAGAGGCTGAGGAGGGCGTTAAGGTTTCGGTATAAGGATCATTTTTAGGAAGGACCAAAGAGACACGCGCAACAAGTACGCCATCAATATGGCTAAGAGTCTCAGAAATTTGCTGACTCAGCGCATACATGAAACGAATTTTCTCTTCACTCGGAGAAGAAACAATTCCTGTTTTTTTAAAAACTTCACCAATACCAGAAAATTTTTCCGAAGGAATTCCATACCATTTCAAGAGATCTGTTGCAGCAGCAAATTGCTGACGGGGGACAGAGATTGAAAATAAATTTTCTTTCTGAGCTATTTTGACTGCTTGAATATTTCGGACAAGCAAAAGCCCCATCATCGTATTAGCATCTGCCTCTGACAAATTAGAGTACAATACTTCAGGACCACAGCCTGAGAGCATGAAACAACCAATCAAAACTAAAAGCAGCTTTGAAAAGAATATTCTATTGCAGAGAAAACGTTGTTTCATCAGATTAAGGTAATCAGAAAGTATGGATCACTTAGAATCAAATTTCATTAAAGAAACTTCTCCATTGCCACTGGAATGGCGCGTTATTTGTCTACCATATCCACGCGAAACGCAAGAGCAGTCATGTATTGGAGTAAAATGGTTTTTGTGGAAGAACATGAAGCTACCTAGGTTTTTTATTCAAAAGAAGAGACTAGAAAAACCAGGCGCCGCTGTAAACCATGATCTTTTGTGCCAACAAATAGAAACCTTCCTTAACAGCGATATTATGATAGGCTACGATCTTTTTTCACTTAGTTCAACATTTTCAGGTCACGCTCCTATGACATTTGCACCAAGACATCCTTACCAACAACTGATGAGACCGCATGCATCACACCATACATCAGGAACAAAAGAAGCTTTGGTTATTGTTTTAAAAAGGAAAGCACCCTAGCCCCTATGCTGGTTACTTAATCCCGCCGGTCTAAAGAAAACTCTCCTGATCCAAAAAAACCTCCCCTAAAAGAGCAAAGCCAAGATATAAAATCCAATCGTAAATTTTTTTGCTCGTGCAGCTAAATTTCATTGGCACGCCATGGTCAAGCAACGTTGTCAAAGAAGAAAGTAGACTACGCCATTCTAAAAATGAAACACTTCTCTCTCCTTGAATAGAGCAAACGCCTGATACTGGCACCGCATTTTCTTGAATCGTCGTTGCTCGTATAAAATCGTTAAGATCTGTGGTGATACCATCTTCTAACGACCAATTAATTGTCATTACTTTTTCAGGACCTATTTGAGATGTTATCATGGCTTTTGTTGACTGAAAAAAAAGAGAGTCACTGAAATGATGAATTTTTTAATAAATACAATCAACTATCTTCTTGTTTCAAATATTTTTTAGAATAATTAAGTCAGGAGCCATCTCTCATGAAAATCCTATTAACGCTCGACCTTGATCAGCCATCATCTCCTGAACGACAAGCTTCTCACGAGATTCTGCGACATGTTTGGGATCAACTCCAAGTAACAAACAAAAAAGATCCTTCAGATATAACGGAAGCTGCGCCGCAGCAGGAAACTTCTCACTCATTAGAAATTTTATGCACAGAAGGTAAATCGCTCGACCACGGAGAATACTCACTTGCAGAATGGGCCGCAGCGGCCTGTTCACTGAAAAATGCAGAGCAGTATCGCACCCTAGCACCTTCTCCACTAGAAAGCTATGACCTCATCATTGCTGCCAATCTTGCTCCAGGCCCGGAATCTCTTTTTAATTCATTACGCATCCCAACGTTGATTTTACGAGATATTCCTTGTGAAAACTTCGATCACTTCCTGCTGGCACGCGCTAATTTTACGATTCCTAAAGAATATTGCACGCTACTGCCTCCTTTAAAAAATTTATATAGCCAAGACATACCAACTGTTGACGTTTCTAAAGAAGAGAGACATTGGTGGCTTGCTAATCGATTCCTCATCAATCAAAAAAGCAAAAATCTTTCTATCCTAGCAATTGGAACGACAACCTGCCAGACCGAGCGAGTTGTGAATGGAAAAATTATCAATCTCAGCTGTTACGCTAGTGAACTCATAGACCTTATACCATCCTATCCTAATTTTTATTATTGCTCACGACCACCCATGGATCACTCAGAGCTTCGCTTTATAAAAACATTAAACGCCTCAGGACCATCTCTTTCTTTACCTCAACTATTAGCGCGTGATGAGATCGACTCCCTCATTTCTATTGATACTGGGATGGTACCTGTCGCAGAAGCTTTTCAAAAACCAATAAAGCTTTTAGGAAATCATCCATCATGGTCCGTCATCCGATTGAGACAATTTAGAGATAGTGAGTTTTTAGCAGCTATTACAAAACAACTACCAAGATAGTCAACGCAGGAAGAGATCATGAGTGAAAATAATATTCTCCATCAGCTAGGTGAAGATTGGTCTAAACTTCGTGATCCTGCCAGTCGCCAACTTATTGAGTCGCGAAAAGCCCTTCAGCAACTTCGCACGAAGCGAGGTAACAATCCTCCCTGCGAAAAAGAAAAAGAGATCGAATCCCTCGTTGCTCAACTAACGATCGCCTGTCAGCAAATTGATGCGCAATTTCAAGTTGTTAACAAAGCTGTCGAAGAAAAAAACAATTATCTTTATGAACATCATGTCGAAGACCTCTTGCAACGGCTGAGTGGATGGCATGGATTTGCAAAGATAGGAACCATTGAACGCCGCGATTTCTACCGTCTATGGCTTAAAACAATGGGAATCCCCGATGGCAATAGAGATCCCAAAGTCCTTCATTATCTCGCGGCTTTTCCAAAAACCATTGCTGCCTGCAGAGCATGGGAAACTAATTTGCTTTTTCCAAGGAGGGTTAGTTCTATCATGGAAGTTGGATCTAAGTTTGGAGTCAACGCCTTACTCTTAAGCCGCATGGCCCGCATGGGTGCTATTGAGCAGAATGCTGCAATGGTGGCCATGGGAAAACGTCTAGAACAATCAGGTTTTGCTCATCCATCACAGCCTCCTATTGGATTTACTCAAGGTTATTTTCAGCTTCGCTCGGCATCAACCATCCCTGAAGATGCTTTTGATGCTCTCTGGTTTCATCGTTCTGCATGGAAGCAATGGATTCATCAAGATGGCCCTCAACTAATCTCTTCACTCGGCAATTTAGCCCGTCGCATTCATTTTCTTTTTTTGACAACCACAGAAGATGAGCCACCGCGACACGACTTGCTCACCCCTTTGTATGAGCTTCGCCAAGCAGGAGAGCACAGCGAAGGAACAGAGACCTTTCGTTTTTTCATAGGCCAACGTCGCTATATTGCTGTTGCCGGAACACTCTTTCGATGCCTCGATGTAAAAATCCATGACCCAGCGTGGCAAGGTTTTGACGGTCTTTGTTATGGAGCCCCTCTGCTTCCTTGGAATAATCGTTCAGCTCAATTACAAACACGTCGTCTGCTATTAGGTCCTGATCAAGTGATGCGCAGCTTCTTAAAGCGAACAAAAAATCACAATGCTGCTCGCGTCCATCTGCGCGAGAGCGAAATATGGCCTTCTATTGGCGGCTCCATTCCAGAAATCCCAACGATTAAAGGTCGTTCTGAAGACGATACTGGTTACCATTTACTGCTCAATCTTAATGCTCCTTCTGTCCGACTTGCTACACCTTCTTTAACAAAAGAAGAGCAGAGAATTTTGGTCCGCTCTGTGATTAGAATTCTTCGTGAACTCCGTTCTCACAACCTTCATCTTAATTTTTTGAGGCTGGATAATTTTGCCTTCACGCAAGATTACGCAAGTCTTCTTACTGCAGAGTTTGTTTGTTATGAAGAGCTTGAAGATCCTCTAGATGCTTTGCTATGGCTCTTAAGGGATCTCTCTTCGCCATCTACTCATTGGCATCATTGGCCCATCGAACCATTCTCTCCAGGATCACTCTGTTTGATTCCTGAAGAATATCAAACATTGGGCATTCTCGCACTGAGGTCAAAAGACATTGATCAATTTTTGGATGATCCACTAGTCAAAAAAATCGCATTGTAATAGCCTTCTATTGCAAACTCGCTTCTGCTCATGAAATCCAAGAAGCCCTGGGAGCGGCGCAGCAGTTCGCAATAGAAGATGAGTTCCGAGAAAAATCTTCTTTTTTTTACTTTGAAAACACTCCTATTAACAGCCTGGACAGAAAATATGAAATCCGTGGTCGAGATTACTTCTGCCACGAAGATCTCCTATGCTCAGAAACACCGTTACGAATACGTCAACCATCTCATCGAAAAAAAACCGGGTCAATACCCTGCATGGGCAAAGCTAGAACTATTGCTTCATTATTTGCCAATCTTCGACCGCATACTCTGGATTGATGCTGACTCTTTTGTTACTAATGCTGAGACTTCTTTGGACCAACTCCCTCACATTGACGGTCTGACTGCCTCACGAGATTGGGCTGTTGATGCCGCTTTAAGCGATTTTTCTTCCTCGGGAATGATTGTTACTCCAAAAGCATTGCCTCTGATTGAACTTGCTTCACGCAAAACACACTGGGCAAATTATCCTCTCTGGGATCAAAATGCACTTCGTGAAGCAGCTCGAGATTTTAAAAATCTTCTGCATGTTCTTCCTAGAAGAACACTGAATGCCGTGCCACAAGAACTCCATCCTTGGGCCATGGAACCATGGCAAGAGGGTGATTTTCTTTGTCACCTCACCAATAAAAGCAATGAAGATCGAAAAAAGTTTTTAGATTTTTTTATGCAGAAAAAGGTTGCAGCAGCATAGCGTGATCTTTTAATAAATAATTGTTGCTTTTTTTAAAAATAGGCTAGTCTTTACCCAAACCACAGATAAATCCAAAACCATACCTAACTAGACTTATAGCCATGCAGCCAACCTACTATAACCCGAACAACCCTCAGACGGTTACTGCTATTAATACTACAAGTTTAGCGGGAGCACCGGTATTTCAAGTCTGTACGTATGGAATGAACCTGAACTTCATTGGAGCAGCAATGTTTCCTCAGATTGCATCTACCTTTAATGCACTTCAAGCCTCCTTGTTAAACGTGGATGCAAGCAATCCAGCAGCTTTACTTCAAATTCAATTACTCATGAGCGAGTATGAAAATGCTGTGCAATCGACCTCTCAAATGTACTCAAGCTTTCAAGCTTTAATCAAAGCAGTTATCCAAAATATCTAAAAAAAGTAACTATTTTGGTACTACAATGAACTCAATAAACCAAAGAGAAGACTCTTCTGACTTAAAACAACAAAAAAGTGTTTTAAGCAAAGAAGATCGTCAGATGTTCATGCAGCTTGGGTTAGTCGCTACAAGTAATTTTTTATCTTGGGAAGGACATGCTCTTTTTGGCCAGTTGCTTCTCGCTGATCCAGAAGCCGCCTACCCTCGCGTAGGCCTTGCCTATTGCAAAATTATGGGTGGACAATTTGCCGATGCTCATAAACTTTTAAATCATCCGATCGTGGAATCTTCTTCTCTCAGAGATTATGCCACAGCCTTACGTGGCTTTGCTTATCACTTAGCAAAACAACCAGAGGAATGTGAAAAGCTCTTCACTAAAAATGAAAAAAACCTTCGAGACGATCTCGCCGCCATCACTCTTTTTAAAAACCTCTTAGATTCTGCCAAATGAGCATTTCTTATACCACTTGCGTGCGAGTTTTAGGTTTTTACGCCGGATTTTTTGCTTCCAGCAAGGCGGAGAATCGAAGCGCTATGCAAGCATAACGAGAGATTAGACAACGAAGCTGGAAACAAAAAAGACAAGCAACAAAACCTAAAAATCAAACGCAAATGGTATATACATCACCCATCATCCCAAAATCTTCTGTCCAACAAGTTGATCCTCTCCAACAAAATACAGCTTCGGAAGAACAAGCGTTAGCTTATGCAAAAAGGCTAGAGACTCCTTCTACAAATGCCAGCACTTCTACTGTAGAAACAGCCGAGAGCGAATCAAACTCCGGGTGGGCTACCTTTCACAAAGCCTTTATAAATAATATTGAGCAAAGCGGGAATCGACAGGCTCAAACTTTTAGAGAAAATATGAAAAAAATCTGGATGGACCTCTCTTCTCCATCCTCAAAATCATAAAAAGCCTAATTGTATACCTTTCTCGGATGAATTTTAGGATTTTTTTACGCTGGCGTTTTTGGGACTAGCAAGACGTCAGAGCGTGCTGTTAGCAAGCTAACAGTAGCGATGACAACGAGGCTAGCACCGAAAAGAACCAGTAAAAATTCATGAAATTCATTCAAGAAAGGTATACATCTCCGTTTTGGCACTAACCTGCAAGTGACAACCGATAACTTTATTGTTCCTATCCTTCTTCAGAAGGAGATGAGCAAGTGCACTAAAAAATGATACCGCCTACACTCTCTTTGGCGCAACATGCATTGACTCCACCATCAAAGGCGATCCTCCCCAATACGCCTTCACTAGATGCTGTTAATAACACTAACACTCCGGGCATCACTTCACTAACTGGAAATGCTCTGGTTAATCATCACACTCCTAGCCATAATGGAGTTTCAGCAGATACTGAGGCATTTTATGCAATGGGACCAGATGCGATTCCCCCGGGACCGCCGCCAGTTAACCTGTCACCCTCCATGTCGCTTGATTCAGCCAATATTTTTGAAGACTTACCTCGTTACCTCCAAGGTATTGGGGGCCCAAGCGATGCTACTGCTATGCTTGGCGCTCAAATCCAGGTTGAACAGGCTACACTTGGTTGGACACTGATAGGTCAAATGGCATCTAAAGCTGTTAGTGGTATTCAGACACTCTTTAATAATCAGGTCTAACTTATGCAATGGCCAAATACCTACCTGATCTTCAACCTGAAAAAAATTTTAAGCTTACTCCTACCAGTAAGCCATCGCTCTCACCTGAAGTAAGACGAAAATTTGCGCTTACCCAAGAATTATTTTCGCGGTCTATTGGAGTTTGGGATGAGTTAGAAAAGAAAATTCTATGCTCAGGACGGAATATCGATGAATGGATTGAACTTCTAAAAAAGAGCGGCGCTGTTTCCTCTTTTGCCTACGCAGGTTATCTTGAGGCCATGAAGAAGCATATAGAACTTTCTAAACAACGGAAAATCTTAGAGAAGCCGCAACAAACATTTCTCAACCGTATTCCTGCTTCTCGACTTGTCAGAAGGATATAGACCTCCGGTTACGTATGGAACTTTTTTATCATAATCCTCTATTAGCTGTCTCGTTAGCCTCTAATTACATTGGAACGAATCCATTAGAAGGATTTAGTATTACGCCGGATCATATGAAGCCAGCTTTATTAAATCCAAGTCTTTACGATAATTTTACTTTCAGGGAATTTCCAGCATTAACCGTCTACAACACAACGATACTGCATAGTGAACCAATTGCAGACTCTTCTATTGTTAATGGCAAGGGCGATAAAAACCTCGGAGCTTACACAAATAAAAACGTCACGCCTTATACTGCCTATCAGACACAAGATTACTTTTCGACGCAATTTTTGTTTTCCACCCAACTTACCGTCAGCAATACACATTATGCATCTTATCAGATGTTATATCCGGTTACATTTTCTGAACGATTTGGCACAGTCCTACAAACGATCTCTAATGTTGAGTATGAGGTCACCGATGTCCTCGGCACTTATGAGTACATCTATTCTACCCAGTATAATTTTTATCATCAAGTTGTTACAACGTATATACTAGATTTTGACACTGGCATTTGGACTAAAGAAGGCTCCAACACATTGCCAACAGGAAGCTATCTTGCTACCTCTGGATTAGATACTACGTTGACCATTGGCAGTCAATCAATAACCCAAACATCACTCTTGCACTACACTGTAGGCAGTTCGATGTTTGTTGAGATGCTTGGAAGCAATGTTTACACAGGACTCCTTGTTACAACTAATTCTGTTATCATCCATGAAAATGAACAGATTAGCTCTTATTATAGTGAATCTCTTTCCTATGAAATCAATGTAGCTAATCTAACAGCTGCTCTTAATAGCGTTTCATCAACTAATTCTGAGGAAAAAAAAGGAAGAGGAATAATTACCATCACTAATTTTGCTTGGACTTGGTTCACTACTACCAATGGATGGTCGGGCAGTCAATTGACTAACTTTAGCAGCTACTTATGCAGTACTGTTGTTAACGATTATCTCTACTACACCTATAATGGAACAACGATCACTGATGCCAATATTGCAATAACTCAAGTTCAGTCACTCATTACGATAGAAAACAATAATCTCTCCAATGCTCAGACTTTCCTCAATGACTCAGTCACACAACTCCAAAGCGACATTTCATTAGCAGGTGAAATTATTGGTTCATTAGCTTCCATGATGCAAACTATTTTAGGTTATTTTTAATTCTACTCATCCAGCACTCTGGAGTAGCAGACGAATTTGGTGAGCGAGTACTTTTTATTCCTTTTATTTTATGACAGGCGTTGATATACCATTCCCCTTTGATTTTTAGGTTTTATTACTTCTATTTTCTCTTTTCAGCTTCGATCCTCCACGTCATTCCCCTGAAGGCGGGAACTTACTGAAAACAAAAAACAGGAGCATAAAAAAAACTGAAAATCGCACGCGAATGGTATTTTAGTCATAAAAAATTAAAACCATTAAAACCATTAAAACCATAAAAACCATAAAAACCATAAAAACCATAAAACCATGACCTCTACCTCTGATGCCTCGCCCCTTGGAAAAAGTTCTCTTGATCCACAAAAGACCTTTGATGCTCGTCCCACTCTTTCAACGATGTTAGAAAAAGGGATGCCTCTCTACCTCATGGCAGGCATACAGGGAGAAATAATTGATGATCTTTATTTTAGAGCTTATAATCTCTATTCGGCACAGGCTTACAAAGAGGCTCTTCAGCTCTTTCGTTCAATGACCTTCTATTGTCATCTGGATAAAAGAGGTTGGTTAGGTGCAGGAGGCTGTTCTCAGATGCTTAAGGAATATAGGTATGCCTTGAACTACTATAGCTACTTAACGTTGCTCGACACTGAAGATCCAATTCCTCTCTTTCATATCTTTGATTGCTATATGTCACTCCGTGACTATCCAAGTGCTACCTCCTCTATTGAAAAAGTCATTTTACTTTCCTCAAACAAACCAGAACATGCCCCTTTAAAAAAGCGCGCTGAATCGTTGAGAGATGCTCTCACAAAAAATATTAGTGAAAACAAATAAAACCAAACAGCACTACATAACGTTAACACTCCAACTATTTTTATTTTATGGGAACATCAATCTCTTCATCTTCAGGAAATTCTGCTCCAATGATACCAACAGGAGCTCCTATACCATCAACTGGCTTAGCAGGTAGCGCTTTAGAAGGTCAGGGAGGAACAGGAACAGGTGGTAAAATGTTAGCTGCTCAAGCAGAGGCTATGCAGTATGAACTAGTCACTGTTGCAGATGAGGAGGAGGAGGATAGTGAAGAGAGAGCATCATTATTAAATAGTCCCTCTTCTGATAAGTCAAACAAGCTAACATCCTCATCACCCTCAAAAACAGGCAGTATTGATAGCAAACACTCAATACAGGATCCTCGTTTTGGAACAAAGGCTAATCAAGCTGCTGCAACGACAGAAGGGGCCTCCGCTTATGTTTCTGAAACCATTCAGGAAACTACTTTTGCGGGGAAAAATGTTATACTAGATCCTAACATAAAATCATGCACACTTTCGGCGGCAACCACTATCGCTGGCCTCTACAATAAGAACCAAGCTACTGAAATACCGCCGCCTAATAACGCCTATGCCGTGTTAGCTGATAGCGAAATAAAGGCTACGGAGCAGCGCATGGAAACTCTCGATGCAACGGTCACTGGTAATAACTACCTAGCGGATGAACAAGTTGCTGCCTTTGATAAACAAATAGAAGACATCAAAAAGAGCATTAAGGCTCAAGAAAAAGCTGAAAAAGCCGGTAAAAAATCTAAAGCAATGGGCGACATGGGAATGGCAATGGGAATCACCATGATTATTGTTGGTGTTATACTTACGGCAACAGGGGTTGGAGCAGGTCTTGGTACCGCCCTTATAGTCGGGGGAGTTGTTTCTACTATCATGTCCTCTGATGCAGGAGAGAAGATAAATACAGCCACAACCAATATGCTCATGGGCCAACCGTTCAACGCCTCTTCACAAGATGCTATGATAGGTTCTATTATTATTATTACAGGTGTTTCTATAGCACTCTCTGCTGGCGCAGGCTATGCAGCGGCACCTGCTAGTGCTGCTGCTGGTGCTAGTACTGGCGCTGCTGCCGCCACCACCACCACATCCGTAGCACAGGCAGCTTCTTCTGTGGCGACGGCCATACAAAATGCTGCTAGTAGCATTGCTTCCAGTCTTTCCGCTGCTACGACAATGACATCAGCACAGATGGCTACGGCTGTTGCTAATGCTACTAAATCTGCAATGCAGGCTGCTAGCCAAGCCGTCGACGATGCTCTACGTGCTATTGCCCAGGCTAGCAAAGACGCTCTAGCCTCTATTGCTCAGTCTTACGATGATTTCACACTTGCAGCCACCAGATCTATGAATGATTTTTCGGTTGCTGCAAGCAATGCTGCTTCTCAGCCTGCTGCCACCGCTAGGGCTACGCTTGATGCAGCAGCAAAGACCATGAGCGAAGCGGTAACAAATGCAGCCAGGGCTACTACAGAGTCGATGACAGCTTTGGCACAATCTATACAAAGTATGCCTAGCACCCTTGCACAATCAATCGATGACGCTAGCGCTGCTGCTACCAGGGCTAGTCAAATGTCATGGCAGGAAGTGGCTACTACGGTCGCTCAATCAGTTACTGCGACAGGACAAAAACTTGCTAACATGCCAGCATTAACGGCACTCCAACTTTCCATTGGAATAACTAGTATAGTTCTCGACACGGTCTCTGCAGTTGCAGGATTTGAGGCTGGACTAAAAGAATATCAAGCTACTCTTACACAAGCTGATCTTTTAATGAGCAAAGCGTATGTTGATCTTTATTCACAACAAATCGAAGTAATGAACTCATCGATTCAACAACAGTTGAACATGATGAACGCTGGGATTGCCACCACAGGCTCGACACTCGCAGGAAATGAAATACCGATGTAAGTATGTTCAATCCCTATTCGATAAACCGCTCTCCCTTTACTGAGATTGCATCATTTTTAGCCAATCGTTACGGAATCTCCAAAGAAGGAATTAAAGCACCTTTAATGGAGCTTCTCATTGATGAAGCAGTTCCTGTAGAACTACAAGAAGAAGGGGCCAGTGTTTATATTGTTGGAACTGTCGTTGAGCCAATTTTAATTAATGAAGATCAAGAAGCTCTCACTCTTTTGAAATTAGCCAGCAGCCACTTAGGAATGACCGAAGGAACGCTGGCATGGGATGATCTCCAAAAACGTATCGTTTTTTGGTTAGAGGTCACTTCCTATACAAGAGAAACTGAATTTAATGCCCAGTTTGAAAAATTCCTCAACCACCTTGATTCTTGGATTAAGCTAGCCTCTACGCTTTAAAACGTGTTAGGAAGTCATAAAATTTAGTAATTTTCTTATAGGCATTGGTCTTAAGTCAACTATTTCCAGATTATGCAGCCTCTCTATTTTAACCCGAGTAATCCTGTAGCTAATAATTATATTGGCTCTAATCCGTTGGATACTTTTACAATGGCTCCGACCTACGCGGATCCATCTTTTTTTAATCCTAGCCTTTACCAATCATTTACCTTTGATCAATTTCCATCATTATCTCTTTATAGCACAGCACTCTTAAGCGCTACTACCTTAGCTGTCAGTAACCTTAGCCCGGGACCTGTCTATACGATTACTATTAGCAGTAGCACAGAAGGCGGAACTGGTTACCGTATCATGGAGGTCTATTCGACAAGAGTATGGTATTCAACTCAATTCTCTACTTTCAAAACAGACTATGCCTCCTTCCAGATGTTGCAGCCGCTCACTTATTCCGTGCGCTTTGGCACGGAATTACAGACTGTTTACAATGTGGAGTATTATGCCACAGATACGACAAACACTTATCAAGAGATTTTTTCCAACCAAGTTCAATATTATTACACATACGTAGCCTCCTATAAGACTAGCAATGGAGATTTTTTGGGATCAGGTCAAGTTAGCACGATTGGAACTGACACCGCCTTCAACTCTGGATATATTTCTGAATCCATTATCGGAGTCACTTACTCCTACCCTTTAAGTAATACTCCTATTGCCGTCGGTAGCTCACGATTTGTTGATATGATGGGAAGCAATGTATACACGGGCCTCTTAATTACAACAAATTCTGTTATTGTCTACGAAAATGAAAATATTAGCTCTTACTATAGTGAATCTCTTTCTTATCAGGTAAATATTGCCAATCTAACGGCTGCACTGAATAGTGTTTCAACAACAGATGACAAGAATGAAAGTGGAAGTGGTCTTATTGTCGTTACTCAGTTTGCCTGGACTTGGTACACAACCACGGGTGGCTGGTCTGGAAGTCAGTTAACAAATTTTTCGAGCTATCTCTACACACAAGTAGTCAATGATTACTTGTCTCAAAATTACGGTGGAACAACGATAACAAGCTCCTCCAACGCAATCACACAAGTTAATTCGCTAATTACGGTAGAAAATAACAATTTGTCGAATGCTCAAACCTTTCTTAATAACTCTGTCACCTCGCTCCAAAGCCAGGTCTCATTAGCAGGTCAAATCATCACTTCCCTCTCCTCGGCCACTCAGGCAGTGATTGGGAATATTTAAAAAAATAAACTTCAGCCTATATACTCGTCACGAATGAAAATTAGGGTTTTCTACTTGCTTCTATTGCCTCTGGCAGCGTTGCCCTCACTTACGTTATGCTTGCATAGCGTCTCGCTCGGGGCGCCTCTCCAGAGTCAATAGCTTCAGCGCAGAAAAATCCTAATTTTCATTCGTGACGAGTATAGCTTTAAGCCTTTAGTCTAGTCTAATGAAATCATTAGAAAATCAAGTCGCTATTATCACAGGTGCTGGCCGAGGAATAGGTGAGGCCATCGCTTATCAACTCGCTCTCGCCGGAGCTAAGATTGCTGTCGTCAGCCGCAGTGAGGCTAACTCTTCCAAAGTAGCTGAGATTCTCAATCAAAAATTACCAGCCTCCGCAAAGGCTTATGCCGTCGATGTTGCCGACTTTGAAGCCGTTCAAAGCGTTGGAAATAAGATTATTGATGATTTTGGACGTGTCGATATTTTAGTCAACAATGCTGGTATCACGCGCGACACGTTACTCATGCGTATGTCGTCCGAGGATTGGGATATGGTGCTCAATACCAATCTCAAAGGAGCTTTCAATTTTGTAAAAGCAATTATTCGCCCGATGATCAAAGCCCGCTCAGGTCGTATCATCAATATCAGCTCCGTGAGCGGTCTTATGGGCCTTGCCGGTCAAACAAATTATTCTGCAAGTAAAGCAGGCCTCATTGGTTTTAGCAAAAGCCTCGCAAGGGAGGTCGCAAGCCGTGGCATCACAGTTAATGTGATTGCCCCTGGATTTATCGAGACCGATATGACAGCTCTCCTTAATGACGAAATTAAAAAGGGAGCCGTTGCACAAATTCCCTTAGCTCGTTTTGGTCAGCCTGATGATATTGCCAGTGCGGTTACTTTTTTAGCAACTCCTGCCGCAAGCTATATTACAGGGCAGGTGTTAGCCATTGATGGTGGAATGTCCATGTAAAAAATGTCTTCTATTCTACTGAAACAGCGAATATAAGCCATATTTTAATCCTTTAAAACCATTAGTCCATAGCCTATAGCCCAGCTACCCATCGCATGAAACTTCTTCTTCTCACCAATGAATATCCGCCACATGTTTATGGTGGAGCCGGCGTGCATGTTGATTACTTGAGTCGCGAGTTGATCAAATCAATGAAAGTGGAAGTCCGCTGTTTTGGGGATCAAAAATCACATTGTGGTAATTTATCAGTGAAAGGTTTTGGTCTTAATAGGCCAGCCATGAAATGTTCTAAGCTTCTACAAAGCCCACTGGGAGCGGCTCGCCGGTGTATTGACTTTAATGCAGAAAGCATTTCTGCTGATCTTGTGCATTGTCACACATGGTACACTTATTTGGGTGGTATCATGGCGAAGTTGATGTATAGAATCCCGCTCGTCATCACCGTACATTCACTCGAGCCGCTGCGACCTTGGAAAAAAGAACAACTTGGAGGCG
>JBIRBD010000008.1:0-28357 GCA_044326465.1 Chthoniobacterales bacterium | reverse complement strand
GTCGAGAAAATCTTCCTATAACCTATCTGAATGAATTTGCTCAGGAATTTTATCGCAACTGGCTTCAACATGGTGAATTCATCAATAATGAAGAAAATGGCAACGACTCTTTAAAAACGAATACAAAAGATTTTGAGGTTACTTCCTCAGAGACATCATTATTGACCCTAGTTGCTGCTCCTACTTCCAATGCAACATCTTCTTCCAATTCTTATTGGAGCGATGCAATAGCTGCTGCCGGAATAATTGCTTTCACTGCTTTTGGTCATGAGTTGATGGTAGAAGAAGGTCGCCCTGCTACTGATTCAAGACCATTAGCTGAGCAGCCTTCTTTAACACTCAACGACTTTCGAGCTGCTGCTGAAGCTCATCCGAGAGCAGAACGATTCGTGATTCACGAAAATGGAACGATTCAACCGCGTGAAGCTGATCCTACTGCTTCTGGAAGGATTAGGAGTGAAAATATAGCTATCACTCAGACTCTCAAAGCTGCACTTCACCGGGAATATTCATCAGCTCTTATTGAAGAACTACTTCCTCACAGTACTACTATCATTGCAAATCCTCCGCATTTAAGTACTGAAAAACTTCGTGAGATTTTTGCAGAAGTTGACGCAGCTAAAGCGAAGATACAAGCTGAGCACGAACATCCTCCTGTGCCGCTTTTTGTTGGAGAGAGCAACGCTCCCATGAAGCTTCAAAAAACAGATATTAACATTCCTGATTTTATAGAACAGATTGATAACCAAGCTGTAAGACTGATAGATAATATTAAATTAGTTGAAAAATATGCAGAGAGTAGTAAAAAAAACACCAACAGGCATGCGCGCTTTCATGCGGCTATTTTCCATTATCAACAAGCTTCTCATGATTTAAAACGAGCCCAAGCAGAAGTCCGCAGTGATGTTACATCTGCTAAACTCTACTTTAATGCTTTTGAACAATCCAAACGCGCTGCTCAATGCCTCAATGATTCTGCTGACAAGCTAATAGGTCTTAAGGGAACATCCGGATATGGGCAAAAAAGCGAAGTAACCTTTTACGAGGCTGCCAATTATGCGGTGCGTAGCGCTAGTTGCTTTAGAAAGGCTGCTGATTATTATCTTAATGCAATCAAAGATGTTACGATAGCTAAAGAAATTAACGATCTTTGGTATCACGCATATCAATACGCTCAAGGAGCTGCTTGCAAATATGCTAGAGCAGCAGATTATCGTCAAGCTAAAGATCCCAAAAAAGCTTCTATAATAAAGTTAGCTGCAGAAGAATATGAAAAAAAGGCGTTCTTGTTAGCAGAAGATGCTATTAATCTTATAAAAAGAATCTTTGAAGCTAAACCTCATGAGCATGTTATTGCTACATTACCATTAGAAGAACATCCTCATGAAATTTTTCTAGAAGATATTGCTGCGCTTCAGCTTGAAATAGGAAGCGAGGAATTCCATCAGAGCGAGGCTACTAGTATCGATACTAAAGCTGAAAACGATCCCATTGAAAAAAGCAACGACCTAGACCATGATCAACAGCATCAATTAGAGCAAGCAGATGAGTGCGATAAAAAAGCAGAAGAATTTACTCATCATGGAGATGCAGATATTGCAAGAATTTTAGAAAAAATAGCTTCATTACATCGAGTTCTTGCTAGGCATTATCAAGAAGCTGCTACGGCATATCGTACAAATAGCCAAGATATGATACTTCGTTGGAAAAAAGCGCTTTACTATGTTCATGACAGCGCTCGATGGGTAGATGAGGCTTTCTCTGATACAATGAGAGCGGTCGATGCTAAGATTCAGGGAAAAACTGTATTAGCAACTATTTTTAAAGATACAGCCAGTCACGATCAAGTTATAGCTGAATGCTGGAAAGATATCGTTGATACTATGGTAAGTACTAAAGAGGGCGATATTAACTTTGATCAACTTTTAAAAAAGGCATTAGATCAAACTAAAGTTGTCAATGAATTAAAGAATGGACAAGAACTAGAACGTCAAAGAATTAACAGCTTTGATAAAATACTGTTAAGTGATACTGTCCAAAATCTTAGCAAGACTATTACTTTAAAGAAAATTAAAAATATAGTAAAAAACAATCCTTCAGCAAAAAGATTAATTATTGAAGGGGCGGAAGGTTCTTGGCATATCGAACCTTCTTATTTAAGAAGTCCGATGCGATTCTTAATTAGCAGTATTAGCACTAAAAATAGTGAAATGGGCGCTATCTTACGCCTTGCTCTTCAAAAAGAATACGGATCATTCATTGCCTATCAGGTATTTTCTGAAGAAAACCATCGTGATGATTGGGGTGCTACTAGAATTAATCAGATCATTCAAAAAGCCGATGAAATCAGATATCCCACCGTTGATCAAGCTACAGAAGAAGAGCTACAGCAATTTCCTGGTGCAAGGGTTATCCAGAGATTCACTGAAACTGCTGATCATTCTACTGCAGGAATAGAAAAACGGGTAAGGATATTAAAAACAGATTTCAAGTATCCTCTTGTTCGTATTGAGGAGGAAGTTAATGAATCTGGCTCTTTAATTAATCGAAAGGTAATGGTTGCTGACCATTTATTACTAACCTTAAAGTGTAAAAAAGAGAAATATGAAGAGTCTATCAACCTCTTTTATAACTACCTGAAAAATCAATTAACTACTAATTTAATGGAAAATGTATGGATAGAGGAATGCACTCCTCCTTTTGGACGAGTTTATAGACTTCATATTAAACCAAATTTTTTAGAAGAATTCTCGCAAATATTAGTAGCAAGTCAGCAAGCTAAGGATAAAATAGAGATGATTGTTGGGCCTGATTTCATAACACCTTATAATTGCTCTGGAAACGATCCTTTGTACAAGCACCAATGGAACCTTCATGGTAATAATAGTATTCATCTCCCTGATCCATCTAATACTATTGCAAAATCTATAACAACAAATTTATCAGAGCCTGTTCGCGTTGGCATTTTTGATACAGGAATTCATTATAACCATGAAGATCTTATTAAAAATATGTGCCAACCTGATCCTAATAAAAGTTATATGCTTGATCAGATTGATGGCAGTGATCCAATGGATGAAGATGGCCATGGAACTCATTGTGCTGGAATTATTGGAGCCATTCGTAATAACCCTTTTGGAATTGTGGGCATTGCTCCAAATATTCAACTTATCCCTTTTAAGATTTTTAAAAAAGCGCAGTCTAATCTGGCCGATGAAATGGTGGACGCTTCAATGACTCTTGCTCAACAGTATAACGTCAAAATTTTAAATTATAGTATAGGTCCCAACTTAGATAAAAATGGTAACTATCCAGAAGAAACCGAAACTTTTTTAAATGCAGTAACGCACGCACGTGATAACAATATGATATTTGTTATGTCAGCTGGAAATGAAGGTAAAGACAATGATACGTTTAAGCCTTATAAATCTTTTCAATTGGATAATGTATTAGTTGTCGCTGCAACCGGGCGAGATGGTCGCTTGGCTAATTTTTCTAACTATGGAGCAAACAGCGTTCATATAGCCGCTCCAGGAGAATCTATTTGGTCAACATGTATTCAACATCCTGATAAACCAAACCATATCAAGGCCTCTCGATTGCTTAAGAGAAGCTTGTTTAGCTTTTTTAACAATAATAATGCCTATTGCTCACTGAGTGGAACATCTATGGCAGCACCTCATGTTACGGGTGCTTTAGCCTGTATCATCGATCAATTTCCAGAGCTTACCTACAAAGATGCCGATGAAATTGATCCTGTTACAGGAATCCCTACTAGTAAACTTCTTTATAAGAAAGTAATTAATAGATTGTTAAAAACAGCAGATAAAATTGACTATATTGATGGAAGACAAGTGCGTTATGGAAGACTTAATCTGGGTAGAGCATTAACACGAGATAGAGAGTATGCTGCTCATAATGATCATAAACTACAAATTGTAGGTCCGCTAGAAAGCAAGGCTAAAAAACATATCGCAAGCGAGCCGTTATGGAAAGATGTAGAACAACGAGCAGCAAAAGCTCGTATCTATTTTACGAATGCAAAAGAAGCCTTTATATCAGGACGCGAGTGCGAAGGAGATAGTTGGGATAACGCTTTCGATAGTGCCTACTTTGCTGCAGAAAAACTAGGTCAGGCTATTGAAGAAATAAACCAAGAGTGGAAAATCAGATTACAAGTAGCAGCTCGGGCTTTTGATTTTGCTTCTGACACTTTCCGTCGTGCCGCCAAAACTTACGGATCAGGAAAAATAAAGGAAGGTTCTCAACTTGATGATGATGCAAGTAATGCTCTGCGAACTGCAGAAGAGTTATCTCGCCTCATTCAAACAACAGATCTCTCCCTATGGAATGAGGCAATAGCTAAAAACCAGGAAGCATTACAAACTTACAATCCTCTTAAAAAAAATCAGTAAACTCCTCAGTATCTTACAGATAATTCTTTTTTTGAATTCAAAAAATCTAAATCGCCAGAGATTACAACAGTTATAGATGATAATAATTCATGATAAACCATTCTACTCACTACCTATGATTCATAACGACCTTTCACTTCCTAAACAACGCGATATTAAACTTGCCCCATCGGTTCTTGCAGCTGATTTTTCTTGTCTTGGCAGCCAAGTAAAGGAAGTTGAGCTAGCTGGTGCCGATCGCATCCATATCGATGTGATGGATGGACATTTCGTCCCGAATATTTCCATGGGGGAGCCGGTGATTCGCTCGCTCCGCTCGGTAACGAAGCTTCCATTAGAAGTTCATTTAATGATCACAGATCCTGATTTTTTCATGGAAGAATTTGCCGCCGCAGGAGCTGACAGCTTCATTGTCCATTATGAAGGAAATAATAATTTGCACCGCACGATCCAAAAAGCACGTTTGCTTGAAAAAAAAATTGGGGTTGCGATTAACCCTGCAACTCCAGCCTCTGTCTTAAAAGAAATTTTATCGGAAATTGATCTCGTCCTTGTTATGACTGTAAATCCTGGTTTTGGTAGTCAGCACTTTTTAACAATGACGTTGAATAAAATCGCAACCATTCATAAAAAAATCATCGAACAAAACTTGCATTGCGAACTTGAAGTTGATGGAGGCATTGATCCGAACTCAGCTGCACTTTCGATCACTGCAGGAGCTAATGTTTTGGTTGCAGGAACATCTATTTTCAAATCACAAGCAGGCATCACTTCAGCAATGAAGGCTCTGCGCAATATATAACTACTATGAAAAAAACAATATCAATGGAACTTGGAATGATCGGCCTTGGCCGTATGGGCGCAGGCATGGTCCGTCGCCTCCTTCGTGATGGCCACACGTGCACTGTCTTCGATCGATCTCAACAGGCTGTTGCTGATTTAGCTAAAGATGGAGCAACTGCTTCTCTTTCTCTTAATGACATGGTTGCAAAATTGGCTACTCCACGTGCAATTTGGCTCATGGTCCCGGCCGGTGTTGTTGATGAAACGATCGCTGAATTGCTTCCACTACTCAGTAAAGAAGATATCATCATTGATGGTGGCAATTCTTATTATATTGATGACATACGTCGGGCTCAACAAATTGCAAGCAAAGGAATCCATTACATTGACGTAGGAACCAGCGGTGGAGTTTGGGGACTTGAGCGAGGATATTGCATGATGATTGGCGGTGAGAAACCGATCGTCCAACATCTTGATCCTATTTTTGCAACACTTTCACCTGGGATTGGCGATATCCCAAGAACAGAGGGTAGACCTCTTAACCAAGGAACTGCTGAACAAGGCTATCTCCATTGCGGTCCTAATGGCGCAGGACATTTTGTTAAAATGGTTCATAATGGCATTGAATATGGCATCATGGCTGCTTATGCCGAGGGCTTGAATATTATTCGTAGTTCGAATATTGGAAAAACAAACCGCACGGTAGATGCTGAGACAACACCTCTTCGTGATCCAGACCATTACCAATATGATATGAATTTAACAGAAATTACTGAAGTCTGGCGCCGTGGCAGCGTAATTGCCTCGTGGCTACTCGACCTCACGGCAAATGCCTTTGCAAAGGATGCAACACTATCAAACTTTGCTGGTCAAGTCTCTGATTCAGGCGAAGGTCGATGGACAATTAAGGCCGCTATTGATGAAGGAGTACCTGCTCCAGTATTAACAGCAGCACTTTATGAACGCTTCAGTTCACGAGGTGAAGCTGAATTCCAAAATAAAATTCTTTCTGCAATGCGCTATGGATTTGGTGGTCACTTAGAAAAGAAAGATTAAAATACGGTTTTTGTATAAAAACTTATATTAAGTATCTTATATGAAGCAGCTTGATTCTGATGCGCTGGTTTTTTTTGGAGCCACTGGTGACCTTGCTTATAAAAAAATATTCCCATCGCTACAAGCGATGGTCAAACGAGGCCATCTTAATATTCCTGTTATTGGAGTCGCTAAAGCAGGATGGACTCTTGATCAACTCAAAGCCCGCGCTCAAGAGAGCATTGAGAAACATGGTGGCCTAGATCCGGATGCTTGGAAAAAGCTAAGTGATTTGCTCCGCTATGTTGATGGTGACTATAATGACAATTCAACCTATCAAACTCTTAAAAAAGAACTAGGAGCAGCAGTTCGTCCAGCTCATTATTTGGCTATACCACCGCTCCTTTTTGGACTTGTTGTTGAAAAATTAAGTGAGTCAGGATGCGTAACAGCAGATTCTCGAGTTGTCGTAGAAAAGCCTTTTGGAACTGATTTAGAATCAGCTAAAAAGCTAACTATTATTTTGCATAAAACCTTCGATGAGGAACATATTTTCCGCATTGATCACTATCTAGGAAAACCGGTAGTGCATAATATGCTTTTTTTCCGTTTTGCTAATATTATTCCTGAATCTTTTTGGAATAGCCAATACGTTGAAAGCATTCAAATAACCATGGCCGAAGATTTTGGAGTGCAAGGCCGTGGTAGCTTTTATGATAAAACAGGAACCGTTCGTGATGTCATGGAAAACCACCTTTTTCAGTTACTCACTAATTTGCTAATGGAACCGCCTCCACGCCTTGATAGCGAGTCCATCCGAGATGAAAAAGTGAAAGTTTTAAAATCTATCCCTGCTCTTTCGGCTAAGAATATTGTTCGTGGACAATTTAAAGGATATCTAGATGAGCCTGGTGTTACACCTAACTCTATGACAGAGACTTTTGCTGCAATTCAACTTGCCGTTAACTCATGGCGCTGGAGGGGAATGCCTGTTTACTTAAGAGCTGGAAAAAATTTGCCCATTGAGTGTACTGAAATTTTAATACGCCTCCGCCCGGCTCCCGCCATGTTTGCAGGCTATGCAATGAGACAAAACTGCTTACGTATTCGTATCAGCCCTCAAGTTACCTTTGCCATGGGACTAAACACCATTAATCCTCATGATGAAACAGAAAGCACACCCGTCGAACTCATTGCAAGCCATGAACCTGACGCTAGAGAAGTAGCTCCTTACGAACGGGTTCTCAGTGACGCGATCAAAGGTAACTCAACTCTTTTTGCTCGCGAAGATTATGTAGAGGAAGCTTGGCGCATTGTAGACCCTATGATTAAGACCAACACCCCTGTTTTTGAATATGATATTCATACTTGGGGCCCATCAATAGTGGATAGTCAGATCTTACCACAAGGAGGCTGGCATAATCCACGGTAGCAATTACCGGTTAAACGTAAAAACGGCAATAGCTCGTTGTAAATTAGCTCAATATGCTCATCCTAAAAATGATTTTCAGACCAAGCATGCACACTAATTTATTAACTCCCATCACCGTTTTTTTAAATAATCTTTTAGAATTACAAACAAAATGAATATCTCACAACCACTGTACGAAAAAATAGGAACATCTTATTCAATAACGCGCAAAGCTGATCAGAGAATAGCGGAACGACTAATAGAACTTTTAGGACTTCCAACAGGTAGTACGATTTTAGATGTTGGGGCTGGCACTGGAAATTATAGTTTTGCTTTAGCTAATGCAGGATTTTCCATGTTAGCCGTAGAGCCTTCTAAAACAATGCTGTCGCAAGCATCTCCAAATAAAAATATTAAATGGATTAATTCATTTGCTGAAGCAATTCCATTAGATGATGAAAGCGCTCAAGGAGCTATCATCATCTGCGCATATCATCATTTCCAAAATAATCAACAAGCCCTTAAAGAGATTATTAGAGTCGTTGGCGCTGGTCCTATCCTTATTTTTACATGGGATGTTCAAAAATTACCTCAATTGTGGCTTACAGACTATTTTCCTGAAATATACCCAGACCATAAGGCCTATATTGGAGATGCTAAAGCAGCAGTACAAAATATTTCCCATTGGACAAATAGGAAATGTGAGATTTTTTCTTTTCCTCTTCCTTGTGATTTGACAGATCATTTTATCACAGCTGACTGGGCTAGACCTGAGGCTTATTTGGATCCTGAAATTCGCCAAGGCATCTCTTCTTTTGCAGAAGCATCGGAAAATATCTATGAAAAAGGGCTAAAACGATTGAAAGATGATCTTCAAAGTGGTCATTGGGATAAACAGTATGGTGAGCTTAGGCAAAAAAAAGAGTATGATATTGGCTATTGTTTTCTAAAAATAAGTTCACCATAGGATTATTTTTAGGTTTAAGGTGGGAGGAGCAGGATTGACACTAAGTTACTGAACCCTATTTTTCCTTGTTCATTTTTTCAATCAGCCGTGTCGTGGAACGACCGGGAATAAGTGGAAGAATTTTTATCTCAGTACCACATTCTTCAAGAGCTTTGCGCTCGCCTGGATCGAGTGTCTCTATCGTGTAGTCGCCACCTTTTACATAAATTGCAGGCTGAAGTTTTTTGATTACTTGCGATACACGCAAATCATCAAAAATAATCACATGCTCGACATACCGGAGTGCAGCCACAACTTCTGCACGATCTTGTTCATTATTGATTGGCCGTGTTGCTCCTTTTAATTCGCGCACCGAGCGATCGCTATTAACGGCCACGATTAAGGCATCTCCAAGCGCTTGTGCGGCTTGGAGGTAGCGAACATGGCCAATGTGGAGAAGGTCAAAGCAACCATTCGTTAAAACTAATTTCTGACCTTGAAGGCTATACTTTTTTCCAAGAGCGGAAAGGTCGAGCCTTGCCAAATAAGGCGATTTGTTGTTCATCGTTCGTTGTTCGTGGTTCATAGAAATTCAGAGGGTTATTTGAGTAGACCATAAACAAACTTAATTAATTCCAACGCGCCATCAGCGCTTTCATTGTAACTAACAATGCATTGTCAGAAGCTACCTGCAAAAGATGATCCTGTTGTGATGGAGAAGCAATTGGGTACATTAAATGGTAACCAAAGACTGACTGCTCTTCAGCAAGACGCATTAATAGTTTTGTTTGTTCGTTTATCAAAATTTCTTTTGAAATCTGCTCTTCTTGGTGATCATGTGCCTGCATGTAACCAGAAATTTTATGCCCATTCATACTATTTGCCTGCCTCTCTTTAGGGCTTTCTCCTTCATGAGAATCTAAAGATTCTAATGAAGGTAGTATTTTTATTTTTCCTGGGCCACTCAATGGATAGGGAACCTTAACAAGAATAGGAAGATGATGCTTAGATTTCAAAAAACTTACTTCTTCGCGCCTTACTTCAAAGCTTTTTGCACGAACAACAATTACATCAACGGCATCAGGAATCATTGCCGTTGGTCCTTCATAGCCTACGAGCTGACCATGAGCATGAGCAAATTCCATTGCCTTTATTAATGCGGATGGATAGAGCATCTCGTTATTACTTGGAAGACGAAAGATGATGAGATCAGGCATAATCTTCGCATTGATCTCTTGCAGCTTATTTATAAATTCAGCAGCTGTGGCATATTTGCTCGCATTAATGACAACATCAAATTTGCACCGAGGATTTGCAGCAAGCACTTCCTTACGCACGATGGTGAACATCTCAACCTGACCTGGGCGTAGCGGAGAATTTTCCGAAATATGAAGCAATCCTGAAATGAGCGTCGGCTGTAGAGAACTTAACGTGCGAGCAATACTCTTGGCCTGCGGTGAAACTGCCTCAGATTTTCCATCCTCATCACGAGTAATCCTAAACTGCAAAACACGCGTAAGCGCTAATTTTAAATCGATTGGATGAAGATGTGTTGGTTGCAAAAGCTCATTATTAGTCGTTGCAGTAGCAGTTGTAAGAGGAGCATCCACCTCCATTGCATTTGTTTTTTCTAAGTTTGCAAACGCACCATTTATTCTTAATGACCAAATTACAAAAAGAAAAAATGTGCCATAGAATTTTTTGTTCATAATAAAAAATTTAAAAAACGGTGATGGGAGTGAGAAAATTAACGTGCATGCTTAGTATAAAAATGATTTCTAAAGTGGTGAGGCATATCCAATGGATACGTAAGCCGATTGAAAAATTATTTTTAGACTGAGCATATTACGTTAAATTACCACGATCCATTGCCGTTTTTAGGCTTAATAGATAAGTGAGATGAAAGAAAGTATTGCCACAAAATTTATTTCCTAAGCCTCTCAACTTTTGCTTCTACTTGGGTTGATCATGATCTGTTCTAAAGGGCGCCGCTGGCAATCCATTTTTATTATAGAGATTTCCTGGAGGATTGTTTACCCAGTTGTAGCGAACAGCTTCGGGATGATCAATCAACTGACTTGAAACAACAACGCAATCACCTTCAATTGTTGCTGTAGCTTCAATCCAATGTCTATTTTTTCCTGCAATAGCAAATCCCTTGAGCTCCAGAGAAAATGGAAAATTCCCATCAGGAGTCCAGGGAGGCGCACCAATTGTTAATCCACTTCCAATTGAATCAAATGTCAGTTTAATTTTATTTCTTTCAATTTTCATGGAGCAATAAATTGGTCCACTCGCAATAATATTTTCACCATAAACGTTCTTGCGTGCAATCAGTGCTAATCGACGTCCGACATCAAGCTTATCTCGAGGATGAATATCATCAGCATCACCGATGTCTGTTGCCACAGCCATGCCTGTTTCAGGAAGTAAGAGCGCGGCAGCTTGTCCTTGACGCACCCAGGCCCAGGAAGGATTGGGATTTCCTTCTTCATCAAACATCGGCTCCACAGCTGCTGAGGAAGGTTTAAAATGATTAGCTAGAGCAACAAAGTAAAATGGAAATGGTCCCTCACCCCATGCGCGGCGCCATGAGCGAATAAGCCGTTGAAAAAGGCGTCCATATTCCAAGGAGGCAAGGGGACCTTCATTATTTTCTCCCTGAGAGCAAATAACACCCGTAATTGCATAGGGGATTAACAGAGAAATCATTCCATTAAATAATAGTGTTGTTAAGGAACTCTCAGCGCTAGGCTCTTGGGGGAGTAGCGGCTCAGGAGAAGAAGGCTCTGGCTTCAATGGCTGAGCTTGTAGTTTTCTACGAGCCTGATCACATTGACCTTTCCAATTGGCCAATGCTGCTTGATAAGCAGGCTCAATATTTTTTTTCCAATCGGAAAGAGCTTCCTCATAGGCTGCTTTGCGTGAAGGATAAGAAGCTACCGCTTCTGGACGATCATACTTCATCCAAGCACAATTAATGACATAATCAGCTAGATAGCGAGTTAACGAAGGCGCTTCTTTAAATGTTTCTAGGCTCATCCAAGCTTGCGCAGATGTTCCACCCCAATAAGCTCCAATCAAGCCAATCGGCAGACCTGTTGTTTTACGAAGATCACGTCCAAAAAAATATCCAACGGCAGAAAAATCAGCAGCTGATTCTGGCGTGCAAATTTTCCACTCACCTTGAAGAGTGTGCAGAGGATTTAAGGCAGATGCCTGTTTAACAGTAAAAAGACGAAGTCCTGCGTCATACGCACGTGGAATTTCTTCATCGCTATGATCTGACTTGCTAAGTGGCCATTCCATATTCGACTGACCTGAGCAAAGCCAGACATCACCAACAAGAACATCTGAAATTTGGAGATGATTTTTTCCATTAATGATCAAAATATCAGGCGAGCTTCTCAAATAAACGGGCTCCAAATTAACACGCCAACGCCCATCGGGAGCAGCTGTTGTTGTCACCTCCTGTCCGATAAAAGTCACGGTTACTTTTTCTCCAGGATCTGCCATTCCCCAAATAGGCAGCGACATTCCTTGTTGCAAAACCATGTGATCTCCAAAAAGAGGGGACATCGTCACGTTGGCATGGCTAAGTGAAGCAACAAACAAGAGTCCCGAGACGAGCAAAATACATCTTATAACTTTTTTCTGCAGTAGAGTGCTCATCTTGATGGCGGCATTACTATACTATTTGCGTGTGAGTTTTAGGTTTTTTATGCTCTTGTTTTTTGTTTCCGGTAAGTTCCCTCCTTCGCGGGAATGGCCTGGAAGAGCGAGCGCTACCTATTGATTGTCAGAATAAAAAGAACAACTAAGATCTATAAAATTTTCTATCCTAGAGGTCTATTCGAATTTTCAAGCAGTTACAATTTTTAAAAAGTTTCAATTGAAAATTAGAATTTAGGGCCTAAGTTACACAAGTTATGAATTCACTGATACTATCATCTTTATGTCGCAACACACGCCTTCTTGCATGTGTTGCCTTTCTTTTTACTTGTTTGATTGGCAATTATGCATCGTCGCAATCTTACAGTTACACTTTTAGAAATACAAACAACATTATAAACAAGGCCATACCTACATGGAACCTTAATGGTAACACTTTCTTAGCTCAGGATGTTACCTTTATCAACTATTATCCATCAGGTGGCGTTTTCAATATTTCGGGTTATATTTACTGCAGCAGTGACATGACTAATTTCCAAGGAACTGATATTCCTATTCCCTATAACGGCAAAGATTACCGACCATCAATCTGTTACTTAGATAGCATTCTCACTGGCCCAGCTTTTTTATATGCTGATAAAGGTTGCGTAGCATATCTCAGAAAACCGAATAGTTACACAGGAGGAACTTGTGTAGATGGAGCAGCGCTTGTTATAGATAGTTACACAACAATTTCAGGAACAGTCATCTCAGGAACATTAGGTTCAACTAATAGTCGTCTTGTTATAACTAACGGAGGGATTGTTAATCTTGGTGGCACAACACAGACAGTACAATCAGTAGAATATGTTCCCTATGATGAGGTAAGAGCACCTAACGGCGGAATCATCAAGAATGGTACACTCATTGATGGTGATGGTAATACCACTATATATAACGCCAATGGAACCATTGTTTACTCTTCATCTTCTGGGGGGAAGATCAGCCCCCTAACCCCAATACCGTCAACTTAAGGAATTAACCTAAAAACGGCTATTAATCGTGGTAAATTAATAACGTTTATAGTCACCATAAAACAACAACCAACTCTCGAAAACAGGAGATGGTTTTTTTCAAATGGCACGCATAAAATACCGTAACATATTCCAGGAATACAACAAGATCACCAAAATAAGCACGACCATCAGAAGCTTTAAAAATGATCCTACAACCGTTTTCTGACCCGTTTGCGATATACTATGATGCTGAACAGATGAGAGTTGTCTTTTCCAAAACCCATCTACCTTCGGAGAAACAGCGCTCATATTTTTTAAAAAAGCGCGCCCTGGCGGATTCAACGGTGCAAGAGGAGGCAATGCATTTTGAATCTCCTTCATTGTCAAACCAAGCATACGTGCATAACGCAAAGCCATCAAACGACGATACCCTGGAGCTAGAAATTCTGATTCCGTTGAATCTTCAAAAAAACCATCGTTCTCTAGCATAACAATAATGGATTCTTCCAATTGTGCAGCGCGCGCTGCATCGCTAATAGAAATATTACGCACAAGCCGTTCCATCTTAAGATTTTCACCAAGCAGAGAAACTGCGACAGACTTCTGGAAAAAACGGTTTAAAAAAAAGAGATTCTTTAGATAAAGTTTTAAACTCAGTGATAGCCGCATTAACAAGCATGTTTTGAACTGAATCATCCTAAAAACGTGAATAAAAATGAGAAAGTTAGGCGCCCTGAAAGGCTAGTATACCCTTCACGTGCGAGCATTAGGTGCTTTTATAGCCAAAAGAAAAACCGTTCCATAAAAGTTTTTCTCAAGGAACCTGCGACACGCTTTTCTCTTTGATCACCAGTTGTTCTGTAAGAAGTTTTCGATAGTGGAAGGTGATGATCTTTTCCTGGATAGCTATAGCGACAGGCGACCACCGAATAATCTGATTCCCCCCACCCTCGCTCGAGGGTCTCTGCAAGCGCAACAGCGGCTCCTTCTGCTGCTGGAAGATGCACATCGCGAGCGGCCATCAGGCGAAGAATAATTTGAAGATCCTTCAACATGTTTTTAGAAGAAAAGCGCGGCTCAAAATCAGCCTTCAGAATCTGCAGTAATTTCATGTCAATAACATCTGAGCGTGCAACATTGTGCTGAAGAGCTTCGGCAATCCGATGAAGTGGAACATCACCGACTGTAAGTAATTCTAATGCCTCGGCTAGGCCTTGAACTTGTGCGGCATTAATGAGATTGGTCGCAAGCTTCACATACGTTGCTGCACCGATTGGCCCCATCATTAAAATTTCTTGCGACGAAATTTTTAAAATAGGACGGACACTCTCAAGAACTTTGGGAGACCCTCCGATATAATAAACAAGTTTGCCATCCACTGCTGCATCGCGACTTCCGGTAAAAGGTGCATCTAAAAATTGCGCGCCACGTTTGGCCACCATCTCTGCAGCCTCTCTAGTCTCAGCTGGGCTAATCGTGGCATGATTTAAAATAACATGACCGGCAGTCAAGGCAGGCGACATCTGACGAAGGGCTTCTATCAAGGCTCCCCCATCGCATACAAAAATCTGAACGATATCTGCAGCCTCAGCAACCTCAAGTGGGGAGGAGAGAAAATTAGACTCTACTTTTGGGGAACGGTTCCAAACAAAAACAGAAACTCCTTCACGTCGAAGATTAGCGACAACCCGACTACCGATAATACCAAGCCCAATAACTCCGACAGAAGGCTTTATTTGTGAAGTCAATTTTTTAGACAAGGCTCTAAATTTATTTGGTGATCACCTTTGTTCGTTCAACAGTAAAGAGCAACTTTGAAAATAGGTTCTTATAGCATTCGCGTTTAATTTTTAGGTTTGGTACTTGTCCTTTTTATTTTCAGCTCCGTTGTCGAATCTTGCATTATACTTGGATAGCGCTTCGATCCTCGGCCTCGCTGAAAACAAAAAATTCATCGTAACAAACCTAAAACTCGCACGCGAATGGTATAGTTTTTAATAATTTTACTTAGCCACTGGAGCTGCTGATGCAGGCGCAGGACTTGGGATTGCAGAAGATACAGGAGACGTCGCTGTCTTTGCAGGAGCTGTAACCGAAGGCTTCATCATTGGTCCCTTCATTTGCATGGGCATTGGAGCCGGCGCTGGCAAGAAATTTTCAATTTTAGCATCTTGATGCAACTGTTGCATTATGGTTCTGAAAGCTTCGCGACGTTTTTGATTCTGCAAGTAAGCAATAATATTTGGCTTTGCTTCAGCAAAAACAATCGTTCCGGCAGGTTTTTTCTCAGTGACTTTGATCACATGAAAACCAAATTTTGTTTTTACAGGAACCGCACTAACAGTACCAACCTTTTGAGAGAAGGCTGCTGTTGAAAACTCAGGAAGCATGTGTTCTTTGTCAAAAAAACCAAGATCACCACCCTTCTGCTTAGCTCCAGGCTCTTCAGAGAGCTCAGCAGCTAGCTTGGAAAAATCCTCGCCTTTGTTAGCGCGAATAATAGCTGCTTTAGCTGCCTCTTCTTTTGCCTTAACAACGGAGTCAGGAGCTCCTTGCGGAACCATAAAAAGAATGTGACTTGCTTTCACCATATCAGGATTTTCAAATTGCTTGATATTATCGTTGTAAAATTTTTGTGCTTCAGCATCAGTCACCTCATCTTTACCTTTGATCTGAGATTCCATCCATCCTTTTTGATGTAGGGATTTTTTAACATTCGCTGTAAGCTCATCCATCGTCTTACCTGATTTTTTCAACTCAGCATTAAAAACTTCTTCGGATGGAAATTGCTTCTTAATCTTCTCAATTTGAGCTGCAACATCGGCGTCGCTCACTTGAACAGAGGCTGATTTTTTATTAACGATCTGTTCTACGATGAGGCTATCGAGAATTTGGCGATAAGCCTGGAGTTTTTGATCGGCAGTAATCGTTGAAGGATTAACACCACTGCTCATCAAAGCTTCCCTAAAAGCTTTTTCTAATTGTTCCTTGGAAATATTTTCTCCATCAACAATGGCAATAGGATCCTTTAACGCAATCACTGTTGACGTAGCTCCTGCTGTAGGCATCTTAGAAGCTGTCATTGCTTTTCCTTTTGCTGGAGGCGGCATGCTAGGCGCACTGCCAGTGCTCTGCGCCTGTATGGAAGCAAATGCAAATGATAAAGTAAAAGTGATTGCTAATAGTGAAATAGGTTTATTGAGCTTCATAGTTGCTCAATATCTGCCATGAGAATTGAAGAAGAGCCAGCAGAATTTTAAAAATTTTTTTGTTTTCTCTTAAAAAGAGGATCTTCAGTCTAATTTGGTACATGAACCCCTTTCGCACTCTCTATCTAGTCTAGTTAACGTGACAGCTACAATGCCAAGCTAGTGACTCGGCTCTTCTTGAATCTTGACGCGCAATTCCATAAGACTTCCATGTCGTTCCAACCTGATAAGAGCTTCTTCTCCCGTCTTCGCTTCTGCGATGCGATTCCTCAAGTCAATCCAGTCTTTAATCAAACGACCATTAAAAGTAGTGATGAGATCACCTGGCTTTAAGCCTGCTTGCTCTGCTGGTGATCCTGGTAATGTTGCTGCAACAAGCGCTCCTTTCTTGTTGTGCAAACCGAGTTGTAGGGCAAGCACATCATTGAGCGGCCTCATGACAACTCCAAACCAAGGCCTAATTACGCGCCCATGCTCCATGATATCATTGTAGACGCGCCGTGCAACATTGGATGGAATAGCAAAGCTTAATCCTTCAGCTCCGCCGCTACGACTAATAATAAAATTATTAATACCGATCACATTGCCATGAATATCAACTAGCGGCCCCCCAGAATTTCCTGGATTAATTAACGTGCTCGTTTGAAAAAATTCATTGACTGCTTCGCTTATAGCACGCCGACCTTTTGCACTAATAATTCCTTGTGTTACCGTTTCCTGAAGACCAAAAGGATTACCGACAGCGACGACAAGCTGCCCCACTTTGACATCATCAGAATCCCCTAATGAAATGGGAACAAGCCCTTCGGCATGAATTTTGAGAACGGCAATATCAGCTCGCTCATCAAATCCCGTCAGCGTTGCCGACAACATACGACCATCATTAAGTTGCACTATTACTTCAGAAGCATCTTTAATAACATGCCAATTTGTAATGATATCTCCTTGGGACGAGGCAATCATCCCTGATCCCATTTTGTTATCTGGTGACTGTTGCTGATTAGAAAATCTAAAAAACTGCCGCAAAAGCTCATCTCTACTTGGCACGTCAGTTGTAATAATACTCACCACGGAGGGAATAATATGTGAAACAAGGCTAGTAAACTCTTCATCGAGCAGACCGAGCGATGGGTTTGCGAGCGACACTTCATCTACTTCTTCTTCATGGCGAAAATTCAAATGATGCCGTAATCCTGGAGGGCGGTAAATATTAAGCATGGCAGAAGAGGAGGATTCTAGGAAAAAAATTTTCCCGAAATAAACTGCGGCGACAAGCAGCAGAATGGAAAATAAAAAAAATAAAAATCGAGGAAGCTGGTAGCGCATTGGGGAAAGTTAGTGTTGAAGTGAAGAGAATTCCTAAAAAAATTGAAGTTTATTTTGAAGCGAATACTCTCTGATCTTGTTGTTTGCTTTTTGAACAACCTAAACAAGCATTTTTATTCACGTTTTTAGGCTAAACTGTATCACCTTTTTTTTTCAAACTTCAACTTCAACTTCCAACTTCAACTTTTGATGACCGATCTAGAAATCATCCGCCATTCCTGCGCTCACGTGCTGGCTAATGCTATTTTAAAAATTTGGCCAGAGGCACAATTTGCAGCTGGGCCACCGACAGCAACAGGATTTTATTACGACGTTGATCTTCCTCATCGCATCACACCAGAAGATTTTGAACAACTTACAAGAGAGATGCAAAAGATCACACACGCGGCGCAGCCCTTTCAACGCCAAGTGATTACCCGCTCAGAAGCTCTTGTTATGGGGCACTCCGGAGCACTTGCCAGCCTTGGTCCACGTTCAGAACCAAGTCGCTTTAAATTGGACATCATCGAGAATATTCCTGAGAAGGAAGAGATCACTCTCTTTCGCAATGGAGAATTCATCGATCTTTGCGCAGGCCCTCACGTTGCGGACACTTCTAAAATAGGTGCCTTCCGCCTCACCCATGTTGCCAGCGCCTACTACAAAGGTGATGAAAAAAATCCTCAGCTGCAACGCATCTATGGAACTGCTTTTGCAACACAAGAAGAGTTAGATCGCTCCTTGGAACTTTTAGAAGAAGCAAAAAAGAGAGATCATCGCAAACTCGGCCGCGAGCTTGACCTCTTTCATATTGATGACACAGTCGGCCAAGGCCTTATTTTATGGACACCGAAAGGAGCCATCATTCGTCAAGAGTTGCAAGACTTCATCGGCGGAGAACTTCGTAAACAAGGCTATGCGCAGGTTTTTACGCCACACATCGGACGGCTAGAACTTTTTAGAACCTCAGGGCATTTTCCCTACTACGCAGAATCACAATTTCCTCCGATCATAGATCGTGAGACCATTGCAAAATTGTCAAATGAAAAATGTAGTTGCTCCGACTTAGGAAATTTTTTGGAAAAAGGTGCTGTGGATGGATATCTACTCAAGCCCATGAACTGTCCGATGCATGCAAAAATTTTTGCATCGCAGCCTCACAGCTATCGCGACCTTCCGCTGCGCCTGGCAGAGTTTGGCACCGTCTACCGCTGGGAGCAATCAGGTGAACTCAATGGCATGACCCGCGTTCGTGGATTTACTCAAGATGACGCTCATCTTTTTTGCACCGAAGAACAAATTGCACAAGAGCTGCGCGGCTGCCTGGAGCTAGTAAAAATAATTTTAACGACCTTTCGTCTAACCGATTATCGGGTCCGCATTGGCCTACGCGACCCAAATTCTGACAAATATGTTGGCTCTCAAGAAAATTGGAACAAGGCTGAGCAAGCCTGCCGTGATGCAGCTTCCGAGCTTGGCGTTCCTTTTTCAGAAGAAGAAGGCGAAGCTGCTTTTTATGGACCAAAAATTGATTTCGTCATCAAAGATGTCCTCGGTCGTGAGTGGCAGTTGGGAACAGTGCAAGTTGACTTTAATCTACCACATCGTTTTGAACTCAAGTACACCGGAGCAGATGGAAAGAGCCATGTACCAGTAATGATTCATCGAGCTCCCTTTGGTTCGCTGGAGCGTTTTACTGGTGTGCTCATTGAGCACTTTGCTGGCGACTTCCCTGTTTGGCTTGCTCCTGAGCAGGTTCGAGTCTTACCGATCTCTGAAAAAATTTCTGAATATGCACATATGATTGTCCAGGAATTGACCTCGCGTGGCGTGCGTGCGAGAGCAGATTTTTCTTCAGAAAAAATTGGAGCAAAAATTAGGCTTGCCCAGATTGAGAAAGTGCCTTACATGATCATCGTTGGCAATCGAGAAGAGGCCGCTGGTCAACTCTCACTTCGTAGTCGCCAACATGGTGAAGAGGGTTCAATCGCAAAAAATGATTTTTATCACCGTATTGAAAAAGAAATTAAAGAGCGAACGCTTACAGTCCCGTTATCACGCAACAGTTGATGGAGTCAGACGTTAAGGAGTTGAGAGGTTTGAAGAAACTGTACGAAATTTGTTTTAAAATTTACTATTTTTATTATTCTTTACGAGATCAGTCAGTTTAAAAATCATTCTCATTATAATTTTTTATAAGTTATGAATTTTGTTTCGATCAAAAAACAGGCTTCATCTACAATCGACATGTTGCAAAAAAATTCTGCCCCCCTCAACATCCCAATCTCCATAAATATTAACCCGGTTGTTATGCCTACCAGCTTAGCACCATCACCTTTGCCACAGCACTCTATCTCATACTAATTTCTACTGCAGCTTATGAAAGCCTGACAAATGCTATGTTGCACTTCAAGTGTGACCTAGGCTGTATGACAAGAGCCATTCCGCTCCCCTTTGTCACCGGCCTTGTCTTTTTATCAGAATTCATAGCGCTTCGTTACAAATCCGTACGAAATATTAGAACTAACGGCACCCAATCCTATTAACCCTGACTTCATCCGCATCAACGACCGTATTCGCGCTCGCGAAGTTCGCGTCATCTTTGGCTCCACAGGCCAGCAACTCGGCATCATCAAGACAGAAGATGCTATTCGTAAAGCCAAAGAATATGGCCTGGATCTCATTGAGATTTCACCAAGCGCAACACCACCCGTCTGCCGCATTGCTGATTTTGGAAAATATAAGTACGAATTAGTGAAGCAGGAAAAAGAACGCAAGCAGCATCACATAAAAATTAAAGAAATTAAATTTCGTGTGAAGATAGGAACGCATGATTACGAAACAAAATTGCGTCATGCGGAAGAATTTCTCGACAAAGGAAACAAGTTGAAAATGCAACTTCAATTCCGCGGCCGTGAAATGGCGCATAAAGATCTTGGTCTCATTATGATGAATCGCATCAAGGCCGATCTCGAAACCATGGCTGTCGTCGACATGCCTGCTAAAATCGTAGGTCGCGCTGTTGTCATGACAATGAGCCCACTACCAGCGAACAAGCGAAAACGCCGCTTCGCTCCACCTGAAGAAGATTTTGAAGATATCGAAAAAGCTGATCGCGCAGAAGAAGCTGCTGATTCTGAGGAAATGGAGACCGTGGAAAGTTAAAACCTGTTTTTAAAGTCGCTGAGACTGATGAAGAGTAAGGAGCCGACGGCACACAGGAGCTGAATGGACTAACGTCCGTGATACTCCTATTCCCGCCTTCGCAGGAATGACGTACAGGGCGACGAAGCTCTTCGCTCTCTTCAGTAGACTGTGAAAAAACGTTCTTAGAATGTATTAGACCCAAAGAAAACAGAGAGAACGTAGAGAAAACAATTTTGTGCTTCTCTCTGTTTTTTGTGGCTACTTTTCCTGCCTTTTTTAAGTAACCAGCTGCAAAGCAGCTACACAAACCACTCCACATTTTCCCAATCACCAAGACTTTCTTTTTTCGTAGTGATGCGATCTCTAAAAGTCCCAACATGAATTTCCAATTTATGACCGTCGGGATCTAAAAAATAGAGAGAGGTTCCAGGCGAGCTGTTTTCTTTAAAAACAGTCACGCCGGAGGCGATGATTTTTCCTTCCATTTTTTTAAAATCATCTGCAGTTACAGAAAAAGCGTAATGTGTATAGCAAGGCTGTGCTTGGCGTTGAGGGTCAACATTGAGACAAAACCAAAAGCCTGCTCCAGGCAGTCGATCATCTTGTTCGCCAACCAAGAAATAGGCTCCCCTCTCCCACTTTACGAGCGGCTTCAGCCCAAGAATGTCTCGATAAAAATTGAAAGAACGTTCAATATTTTGAACCGCTAAGGTGATATGGTTGACTCCAGTAATCATAGAAAAAAATAAAACTACTAACAAATTCTGTAACCACCAAAGCAGTTAATCAACAACTAACAAACATGATAATGTCTCAACTCTTGCCTCCTATTTGCTTTTTAGGCTCTGGTCGCCTCGCTAACGCCCTTATCAAAGGCTTTCTTAAGTCAGGACTCGTTAAGCCGCAGCAAATCACGACCTCTTCTAAAAGTGGAGTTTCTGCTCAAACCCTCGCAGCCGAGTATGGCATAAAAGCCGCATCAGATAATATTTCGGCAATTGAGGCGGCCTCGATAATTTTTCTATGCACCAAACCAGCCGATGCCCTTGCGACACTTTCTGCCTTGCGCCCTCACCTTAACAATAAATTAATTATCTCCGTTGCCGCTGGAATCCGCACAGCTAGCCTTTTTGAAGCTGCTGGTAATAAGGCTCGTATTATTCGTACCATGCCAAACACAGCCGTCCGCGTGGGTAAAGGGGTTACTTCAATTACGGCTCACGCCTCTGCAACAAAAGAAGATATTATTTTTACTAAAAATCTTTTTTCCTCTGTTGGCGTCATCTTTGAAATTCCAGAAAAACAGAAAGATGCTTTCACTGCTCTCAGTGGTAGTGGACCTGCCTTTGCCCTTCTCTTTCTAGAAGGATTAATGCAAGGCGGCATCGAAGAGGGCCTTGATTCTGCGCTCGCACGCACGCTAGCGGCGCACACGCTGGCAGCAGCAGCAGCTCTCATTTTAGAAACAGAAGATACTCCCGAAAAACTTCGCGCCGAAATCACTAGCCCGAATGGCACCACGGCTGCTGGAATTGCGGAACTTGAAAAAGCAACTGTAGTAAAAACTGTTGAACTGGCTGTTCATGCCGCTAAAGCGCGAGCGGAGCAGCTTGCGCTCTGAAAAGTAACGAGTAATGCCAACTACAAAAACCTCAAAAAAGAATGAACTTTATCCGTATCGAATGTTCCAACACTCCATAGATCAGCATGAAATGCTCAGAGTAAAAATCCTTCACTCATTACCCACTACCCATTACTCATTACTGCTTCTTTGCATCTTGATACTCAGCTTGCGTTGCTCTCTCTGTGCTGAACCAAGCATGCCACAAAAAGTTACTGCTATTGCCACTCAAGCCAATGAAAAATATTTGGAAGGTGAACTTCTTCCTGCAGAAAAGGGATATCAGCAGGCGCTCAGCATGGATCCAGAAAATAGTAATTCCCTCAATCATCTTGCAGCAATTAAAACACGCCTTGGAAAGTCACAAGAAGCAGAGCAACTTTTGCGAAAATCGCTTCAACTGAAATTAGAAAATCCCGCGGCATGGTTGCTACTTGGTATGAATTGCCTCGATCAAAAAAGAAATGATGAGGCGTTTGCAGCACTGATTCAAGCCACGTTATATGACCCTAAAAATTCACGAGCTCAACACTACCTTGGGATTGCTGCTGGTCACAAGGGTTGGAATGAAATTTCTGAAACAGCCTTGCGACGAGCACTTGAGCTGGATCCCAATTATGGTGATGCACATTTTAATTTAGCTGTTTACTACTTGCGTCGTACACCACCTGCAATAGAACTAGCACGACGACATTATCAGCGAGCACTGGACCTAGGAGTCGCCCATGATGCTGAAATCGAAGCACTAATGAAACAGCCTATTAAAACTGAATAGTCACAAAGAACACAAAAAACCTTTCTGTTTTTTTATGTTCTTTGTGGCTATTTCCTTCTTCTTTTTTCATCCTACCTTACTTCTTTAATTTAATGAAATTTTTTAAACACTTCGCCCTGACTCTGTTCATCAGCATTCGCTGCCTTGCCATGACGCCACCTCCTGCTGTAGAAGGAGGTTCTGTCGTTGTTCTCGATGCTCATGATGGAAATATTTTGTATTCAAAAAATCCCAATGAACGTCGTCCTGTTGGGAGCACACAAAAACTTCTCACAGCTCTCGTTGTTGTCGATCGAGGAAACCTCGATCATATGGTCACCATTGAACCATTTGATGAACACACAGAGCCGACAATGCTGAATCTAAAACCGGGCGAAAGTTACTCGCGCGAACAATTGCTCACAGCCCTTCTTGTGAAAAGTCCTAATGACGTGGCGCGAGCACTCGCACGTGATGAAGCTGGCTCGCTAGAAAATTTTGTAGAGTTGATGAATCAAAAAGCAGCATCGCTTGGTGCAACTTCTTCTCATTTTGTGAATCCGAATGGGCTTCCAGCGCCAGGACAATATTCGACCGCATCAGACATGGGAAAATTTGCGCTCGCTGTTTATCACACACCACTTCTTCGTTCCATCATTGCAACAAAATATTTTCCATTTCACTATGCCAATGGAAACACTGGCCTTTTGGAAAATACTAATCACACCATGCGTGACAATCCCTTTTGCAATGGGATGAAAACAGGATACACCGACAAGAGCAAACATTGCCTCCTGAGCAGCGGCTCCTATGCCGGTCGCGATATTATTGTGGTGATTTTAGGAAGCGAGCATCGCAAACGCTTGTTTGATGATTCTGCAGAGCTGCTCCGATGGGGACTTGGCCTACCTCCAAGCACAAAACATTTTATGACGATGATTCATCATTCTAAAACCTCTTCTGAAGTTATTCCGCAAAAGCATCATCGGAAAAAGCGCTTTAAAAAACGCGTAACAGGTAGCGAGTAACGAGTGGCGAGTATAGCATCCAAGGTTTGATAAAGCCTGATTTTCCGTTACCCTTTATTCACCACTCATTGATTTTAATGCCTAACAACACGCCACTCGTTACTCGCTACTCATTACAGCCCTATTCGCCAGGGCCTCTCCGCATTGATTACAAAGCGGAATTAAACGAGCAACAATTAGCAGCAGTGACCTCAGAAGCAGGTCCAGCCTTAGTTATCGCAGGTGCAGGAAGTGGAAAAACACGCACGTTAACCTATCGTGTCAGCTGGTTACTGGAGCAGGGGTATGCCGCGGAACAAATTTTACTCCTCACCTTTACCAACAAGGCAGCACATGAAATGCTGGAGCGCGTAAATCACCTTCTGCCAGGAAGAGCTGCTCAACTTTGGGGAGGCACGTTTCATTCTATCGGTCACCGTATTCTTCGTCGCCATGCCACGGAGGTCGGTTTTGAAAAAAATTTCAGCATCATGGATCGCAACGATCAGGAGGAACTGATCGAGGCCATTGTGAGCCAGGAAGGACTTCGCAAAAATAATAAACATTTTCCAAAAGCGAATGTGCTCGCTGAAATCATTGGGCTTTGTGCCAATACCAGAGAGACACTCCGAACACTTTTACTACGCCGTTACAATTATTTCATTGATCTCGAAGAACAAATCGCCAGCATTGCTGTCGCTTATGAGGCCCGCAAAAAATCGGTCAATGCGATGGACTTTGATGATCTATTAATAAAAACGTATGAACTTTTTATAAGACATCCTGCCATCGCAGCCTTTTACCAAGAGCGGTTCAAGGTGGTGCTCGTAGATGAATATCAAGACACCAATCAAATTCAGGCTGCACTCATCGATACCTTGGCTGCAAAACATCATCACATCATGGTAGTCGGTGATGATGCCCAATCAATCTATTCATGGCGCGGAGCCAAGGTCGCTAATATTTTAGAATTTCCCAAACGCTACACCAATGCAAAAGAGTTTCGCATCGAAACTAACTACCGCAGCGTACCGCAAATTCTTGAACTTGCGAATGCTTCCATTGGGTGCAATCCAGATCAATTTCCAAAAAATCTCAAAGCTGTTCTACCGGCTTACGTGACACCACCAGCCGTGGTCCCACTTGCCACCAACAACGAACAGGCATCCTTCATTGCACAACGCATCGCTGAATTACACGCTGAAGGAATTCCTCTGCGCGAAATCGCTGTTCTTTATCGCGCACATTATCATTCGATGGAAATTCAACTTGAGCTGACACGACGCGATATTCCTTTTACAATCACAAGTGGACTTCGATTTTTTGAGCAGGCTCATATCAAAGATGTGGCTGCTTTTATGAAATTTGTCATCAATCCGCAAGATGAAATCGCTTTCAAACGTTTCGTTCGGCTTCTTCCTGGCATTGGGAACAAAACAGCTCAGTCGCTCTGGAATGAGGTTAGAATCAAGCTTTCTAAGGGACGTGATTTTTTATCATTACAAAATTGTAAACTCCCGACCAAAGCAAGAAAAACCTGGTCACAGCTTTTAGTCATGTTGCAAGAGTTGGCGCCTAATAAAGAAGAACTTCTTGCACCATCTGAAATGATCCGGGTTATTTTGCTAGCGTTCTATGATGATCTGCTACAGACAGAATTTCAAAACTATGAATCGCGTCGCGAAGATTTAGCGACGCTTGCAAATTACGCAAAACAATTTTCCGAGACAGCAGAGTTTCTTGCTCAGTTAACATTATTAGGCAATCAAGAAGATAAGACATCTTCTCGTGAACAAGACACCGAAGGCGTTGTTCTCTCAAGCATTCATCAAGCAAAAGGTCTCGAATGGCGTGCCGTCTTTATTGCTTGGCTGACTGAGGGAATGTTTCCGAGTGGACGATCGCTAGAAAACAAGGAAGCGCTCGAAGAAGAACGCCGACTTTTTTATGTCGCTGTGACACGTTGTAAAGAAGAGCTCTACCTCACCTACCCTCAACTACGTCTCAATGCTGGCTATGGAGAGGCTTTCCAACGACCTTCGCGATTCATCGCAGAATTAGGAAAAAATTTGTACGAACAATGGGATGTTTCGAGCAAATGGTAGTCGCAATCGTTCAGTCAATGGTAGAGTAGGCGGAGGTCACGGATTGACAGGCACGAGGCCAAAGACCGTTGTCCCTCCCCCCCTCATCAAACCGTACAACCGGATTTCCCGGATACGGCTTTCGGGTGCTGTTCTTTCAGTTCGCTTCATGAGTATTTCCAGGCTGCATAAAGTGGTAGTTTGAAGAGTCCGTAGTCTTGGTGCAGGTTGAGGATTCAGCCTCGCGGCTTCATTCCGGATGCAGTTTTCGGTTGTGAATCGTCTAATTCAGCCGATGGGAGTTTCACCTATGTGGCTTGTGCTTCTATCGGTGCACCCGTCAACTTAAGGAATTAAGTTAACGGCAATGGGTTCAGCTGACAGTCTACAGGCTATAGGCTCAAGGAAGAAGGCTGAAGGAAGAGGCCTGCTACGCTGATAGATTGCAAGTTTCTTCTTCTGTCACTTCAACTTCTAACTTCAACATCTCACATCGAAGATGTGAGTAGGGTACAGGTAAGTAAGGCCTACGGCAAAAAGAAGAGAATATATTCAAATGAGGCAGAGCCAAAGCGATCGTCCTTGAAATCATCGACTCTCTTTTGAAAAAAAAGTCAGAGGGAGAGTCCAAGATTCTCCTCTAATAAATAAAAACTTCTTCGACTGTTTTTGCATCCATGAGCCTTTCAACCCACATGGACAAGGTGTCGCTATCAGCATCATTGATGAGATGAAAAAATCTTTTTCCATCTAGAGGGAAGCGACGGCTTAGTTGTTTTTCAAGCAGTGACCTCAATCCTTCTCGTCTACCTTCTTGACGGCCTTCTTGACGGCCTTCTTGGAGACCTTTTTGGAGACCTTCTTCAATTAATTGTTCAGCTATAGTCATAATTTTTGGCGTGGTTTGTTGTGACAATGACTCTTTAAATGTTGTAACAACAGCTTGTTTGTCTTCTTGAGTATGAATTAAAAATGAAAGTGCTGATTTTAAAAGTTCCCATTCATTATTTTTGTCAGCTGCTTGGAGGAGCCCTTGTAATTGTTGAATGCAAACAATCACATCGCGTGTAAAGGCATGCTTGAGCAGCATCTCGACAATACCAAGAAGTGGTTTTTTCTTCAAGTCATCGTCGGAAAACTTGCTTAGGTCAATGAGTTGAAGATCTTCAAAGATAATTTTTCGTACGAGATCAGGATCTTCACATAATTCAAAAACATTAGTAGCGCAATGATACTTCGTGACACCGTTATAGATGACGCAAGGATAAATGATTGGAAGCTTATCGTTTCCTTTGTCCAAATGCATTCGGCCAATTTTGACCATGTACTCAATGAGACGGAAAGCCATGAGTTTATCAGGCGCTCGTTGATGCTCGACAAGAAGATAAAGATAGCCTTCCTTTCCGCTAAAGGAACCTTGATAAACGAGATCAGTAATATACTCGCGTAATTCACCATCAATAAAACTCTCTTTCGTGATGTGCAGAGAGCCTGAATCAAGCTCAGCAAAGATCTCCGCCGGCAAATGTGTCTCAAAAAATTCTAGGGCGACTCGAGGATTGCTCATCGTTTTCCGAAAAAATAAATCGTGAGCAGCGTGTATTTTTTTCTCAGGTTTCTCAGAATTGTTTTCTGGCTTAGATGGAAAAGACATTTAATGTATGAACCAGAAAACAAACGCTTTGTCAAACTATATCGAAAAAATCAGCTGGCATATTTCGGTGGGTTCCTGCTTTGCTTCATGGAGAGGTCTTCTTGCTCCAACTCTCGACTGGCTATTAAGATTTGCCCCACTGATTGACTTGTTTTTTCGTTTAAAACATCTTTTAACTCGCTGATATGGTCCATAGTTTTTTCGTAAGTTGTTGATTAACATACGATATATTATAGAGACTTATCAGCGGGTTACAATTTTATTCAAAAATTGTCGTGTACAGAGGTAGCTGTGACACGCTGCAAAGAAGAGCTCTACC